>NZ_JACCQB010000018.1:0-115427 GCF_015712265.1 Burkholderia sp. 9777_1386
CCGGCTCGCCGGCGCCCGGGCCGCCCCCGAAGGAACCCATTCGATCACGTCGCCGGTTGATCACCGTCCGAACAGGGTGGGGAATTTTACTTCGACACTTCTGGGGAAATTACGGCCGAGGTTGACACCTCTGGCGCTATCGGATACAGCAGAGCATGAGCCGTCGAGGAAATTGTTGGGATAACTCCCCGATGGAGAGGCTGTTCCGCAGCTTCAAGACCGAATGGCTACCGTCAGTGGGCTACATGTCGGCGCAGGAGGCACACCGGGACATCAGCCACTACCTGATGCACCGGTACAACTGGATACGGCCGCATCAGTTCAATGACGGACTGGCGCCGGCGGTTGCGGAAGAAAAACTTAACGCAGTGTCCGGGATCAGTTGACCACTACATCGGGCCGCGATCTACGCTTGAGTCGCGGTCGACGGTCCGCCGAGCCGTGTGCGTATCGCGGGGCCAAAGACGATCAAAAAGCGGTGCGATTCTTCTCGACGGTCACCCCTT
Source organism: Burkholderia sp. 9777_1386 (assembly GCF_015712265.1). Classification (NCBI taxonomy): domain Bacteria; kingdom Pseudomonadati; phylum Pseudomonadota; class Betaproteobacteria; order Burkholderiales; family Burkholderiaceae; genus Burkholderia; species Burkholderia sp. 9777_1386. The sequence continues at coordinate 507 of NZ_JACCQB010000018.1, forward strand.
GATCGTTCGGTAACGCGTAAATTTCCCCGATAAGCGGATAGGTAGCCTCACCTCCGTGGCCTAGGCCTTTTCCCATCGATGTGAAGGATGTGCTGTCGGCGTCGACGCCTAGAGCGCGTTTTGTGCGTACCGTATTCGGATCGCCGGGCAGAGAGTCTCCCGCAGATGGAGGCTGCAGTGTCGTGTTCCGGTCGTGAGTCCGGGGCAGCTCGAACACTGCCGGGCAGCGCACGTCGGATGTCGACGCTCCTGCGCCATCTATTCGCTTTCCAATGTCTTTGGGAGCGTGTGGCGTGACGGCGGCTCATCCGTGGAGCGCGGCGCCGACATTGGGAGCGCAGCTGGACGTGGCGGGCACCGTACGAACAGTTGTGATGTCTCGATGTACGCCGAAGATTCGCCGCGATGCCGATTCGATGCTGATGCTGAGCGGTTTGCACGACGAGACACAGCGATGCCGGCCGGCGGAACGTTCGACGCGGCGGTAGCAAGGCCAGAGAGAGGCTTGGACCAGGGCACGCGTCGCCAGCAGCGCGCGCAAGCAGGGCAGCGGGACGTGCAGAACCGTCGCGTTCATCCCTCGAGACGGCATCGAGCCATCGCTTCCCGATTCCGCTGTTGTGCCGCGAGAGAGCCGGCGCGTGCCGACCCACACATCAAGGAATCGAGCGCGGGCTGCAATCGTTGATGCTCCCCAACCGCGGAGCACGGCGCCGGTAACGGCGGTGCAGCCGAGAGTCATGCTGGCTGTCGAATCGTCCTGATCGGCCTCGAGCGGGCACCAAGCGTCTGCCGAAGCCGCGGCATGTCGCTGCATCACAAAGGAATGCCGTTACAGAGCAAGCGCGGCATATGAAGGAAGCAGGCTGGCGCGTGGAGATGGGCACCGGAGGGAGGCCGGCGATTCGGGACGATATCGTGCCCCCGGGAAAGTCGTCGAACGCAACAGGGTGATCGAATTCGGCAATGTGAGGCCGGTTCGCCCCGATTGCGGAAGGGGGCGCGAAAGCATTTGTCCCCATGTTGGCCTGGATCGGGGCAGGCAGCCTGCAGTGCCCGCTGCAAAGCCGCTATTTCCTGCAAGAAGCGCTGACGAACCTCCCGTGAACCCCCGACGCCCGGCTGGCCGAACACGCCCGGCACGAAATTTGCCGAAATTTTGTGTCTACCCGCTTGGCATTGTGCGAAAGAGGCCGTATGATGGCGGTCTTTCGTTTTTAGCGCAGATGCAGATCCGCGCTGAAGGCGGAGTCTGACGAAGATGTGGCGCCGGTCGGCAACATCTCGCGCTTGCCTTAGCCGGGCAAGGGCGGGGATCGGCGGGAAGCAGGAGTCGGGAAGAAAGTGAAAATAATCTTCCGGATGTGCTTGACAGGAGTGCGATGCACCCCCATAATCGTCAGTTCTCTACGGAGGGGTGCCCGAGTGGCTAAAGGGGGCAGACTGTAAATCTGTTGGCTTACGCCTACGTTGGTTCGAATCCAACCTCCTCCACCAAGATATCAGCGCAGTGAGCGGTAAGGAATCGTTAGTGGCCCGTGCGGGTGTAGCTCAATGGTAGAGCAGAAGCCTTCCAAGCTTACGACGAGGGTTCGATTCCCTTCACCCGCTCCAGACCGCTAAGTTGAAGCGTAGCGCCCATGTGGCTCAGTGGTAGAGCACTCCCTTGGTAAGGGAGAGGTCGGCAGTTCGATCCTGCCCATGGGCACCAGCAGTAAAAAGTCAGTGTCTTGTTTGCGCGCGGCGCAACCTGTGAAATTCCTTTTGGGAGTTGAAAATGGCCAAGGAAAAGTTTGAGCGGACCAAGCCGCACGTGAACGTTGGTACGATTGGTCACGTTGACCACGGCAAGACGACGCTGACGGCAGCGATCACGACGGTTCTGACGAAGAAGTTCGGCGGCGAAGCGAAGGCATACGACCAGATCGACGCGGCACCGGAAGAAAAGGCGCGCGGCATCACGATCAACACGGCACACGTCGAGTACGAAACGGCTAACCGCCACTACGCACACGTCGACTGCCCGGGCCACGCTGACTATGTGAAGAACATGATCACGGGCGCGGCGCAGATGGACGGCGCGATCCTGGTTTGCTCGGCAGCAGACGGCCCGATGCCGCAAACGCGTGAGCACATCCTGCTGGCGCGTCAGGTTGGCGTTCCGTACATCATCGTGTTCCTGAACAAGTGCGACATGGTGGACGACGCTGAACTGCTCGAGCTGGTCGAGATGGAAGTTCGCGAACTGCTGTCGAAGTACGACTTCCCGGGCGACGACACGCCGATCGTGAAGGGTTCGGCGAAGCTGGCGCTGGAAGGCGACACGGGCGAGCTGGGCGAAGTGGCGATCATGAGCCTGGCCGACGCGCTGGACACGTACATCCCGACGCCGGAGCGTGCAGTTGACGGCGCGTTCCTGATGCCGGTGGAAGACGTGTTCTCGATCTCGGGCCGTGGTACGGTGGTGACGGGTCGTGTCGAGCGCGGCATCGTGAAGGTCGGCGAGGAAATCGAAATCGTCGGTATCAAGCCGACGGTGAAGACGACCTGCACGGGCGTTGAAATGTTCCGCAAGCTGCTGGACCAAGGTCAGGCAGGCGACAACGTGGGTATCCTGCTGCGCGGCACGAAGCGTGAAGACGTGGAGCGTGGCCAGGTTCTGGCGAAGCCGGGTTCGATCACGCCGCACACGCACTTCACGGCTGAAGTGTATGTGCTGAGCAAGGACGAAGGCGGCCGTCACACGCCGTTCTTCAACAACTACCGTCCGCAGTTCTACTTCCGTACGACGGACGTGACGGGCTCGATCGAGCTGCCGAAGGACAAGGAAATGGTGATGCCGGGCGACAACGTGTCGATCACGGTGAAGCTGATCGCTCCGATCGCGATGGAAGAAGGTCTGCGCTTCGCGATCCGCGAAGGCGGCCGTACGGTCGGCGCCGGCGTCGTCGCCAAGATCATCGAGTAAGCCAGTTATTCGTTGATCGACAGTTTTGGGGCTGGCATCAGCCGGCCCCAACATGGTTTAGGGGTATAGCTCAACTGGCAGAGCGTCGGTCTCCAAAACCGAAGGTTGGGGGTTCGATTCCCTCTGCCCCTGCCAAAAATCGCCACGTGTCCCACGTGGCATTTGTTTTAAGGTGTTATGGCGAATCCATCCGTCGAAACTGTAAATACCTCCGGCGATAAGCTGATGCTGGCCCTGGGCGTATTGCTGGTGTTGGCCGGATTCGTGGGCTTCTTCTGGCTGTCCAATCAGCAGTGGTATGTCCGCGGTGCCGCGTTGGCGGTAGGTATCATCGCCGGCGTGGCCGTCGGGCTGATGTCCGCCCCTGGCAAGAGCCTCATCGCGTTTGCCAAGGATTCGTACAAGGAAGTCCGGAAGGTCGTATGGCCCACCCGCAAGGAAGCAACGCAAACCACACTCGTCGTGTTCGGTTTCGTGCTCGTGATGGCGATTTTCCTCTGGTTGAGCGACAAATCGATCGAATGGGTGATTTTCTCGGCGATTCTGGGTTGGAAATGATATGAGCGATACTCCGGCATCCCCGAGCGGAAAGCGTTGGTACGTCGTGCACGCCTACTCCGGTATGGAGAAGAGCGTGCAACGTGCGCTTCAGGAGCGCATCGAACGTGCTGGCATGCAGGACAAATTCGGTCAGATCCTGGTCCCGACCGAAGAAGTGGTCGAAGTCAAAGGCGGCCACAAGGCAGTGACCGAGCGTCGTTTCTTCCCCGGCTACGTGCTGGTGGAAATGGAAATGACGGACGAAACGTGGCACCTCGTGAAGAACACGGCGAAGGTCACCGGTTTCGTCGGCGGTGCGCGTAACCGCCCGACCCCGATTTCCCCGAAGGAAGTCGAGAAGATCATGTCGCAGATGCAGGAAGGCGTCGAAAAGCCGCGCCCGAAGACCCTGTTCGAAGTCGGCGAGATGGTGCGCGTCAAGGAAGGCCCGTTCACGGACTTCAACGGCACCGTCGAAGAAGTCAACTACGAAAAATCGCGTGTGCGTGTGTCGGTCACGATTTTTGGCCGATCCACCCCGGTCGAACTCGAATTCGGCCAGGTCGAAAAAGTTTGATCCCGATTCGGTGGGCAGCCTCGGCTGCCCACCTTCGCGCTTACGGCCCGCGTCATGGTCGTTGAGGAGCGTCAGTAGCCAGCGGCGAAAGCGCGTTATCACTCACCGAACGCCTTCTCCGGCGTTCCAATGAGGTTTCAAATGGCAAAGAAGATTATCGGCTTTATCAAGCTGCAGATCCCTGCAGGTAAAGCCAACCCGTCGCCGCCGGTCGGTCCGGCACTGGGCCAGCGCGGTCTGAACATCATGGAGTTCTGCAAGGCGTTCAACGCGCAGACTCAAGGCATGGAGCCGGGTCTGCCGGTGCCGGTGGTCATCACGGCATTCGCTGACAAGAGCTTCACGTTCGTGATGAAGACGCCGCCGGCGACCGTCCTGATCAAGAAGGCGGCGAAGGTGGACAAGGGCTCGAGCAAGCCGCACACCGACAAGGTCGGTTCGATCACGCGCGCTCAAGCCGAAGAAATCGCGAAGACCAAGATGCCGGACCTTACGGCAGCTGATCTGGACGCAGCCGTTCGCACCATCGCTGGTAGCGCACGCTCGATGGGTATCACTGTGGAGGGCGTGTAAATGGCTAAGATCTCCAAGCGCCGTCAGGCATTTGCCGCCAAGGTCGACCGTCAGAAGCTGTACGCGATCGAAGACGCACTGAGCCTCGTGAAGGAATGCGCGAGCGCGAAGTTCGACGAGTCGATCGACGTCGCAGTCCAGCTCGGCATCGATGCGAAGAAGTCGGACCAGGTCGTTCGTGGTTCGGTCGTTCTGCCGGCAGGTACGGGCAAGTCGGTTCGCGTTGCCGTGTTCGCGCAAGGCGAAAAGGCCGAGCAGGCTCGTGCAGCAGGCGCGGAAATCGTCGGTATGGAAGACCTGGCTGAGCAGATCAAGGCTGGCCAGATGGACTTCGACATCGTGATCGCTTCGCCGGACACGATGCGTATCGTCGGTACGCTCGGCCAGATCCTCGGCCCGCGCGGCCTGATGCCGAACCCGAAGGTCGGTACGGTCACGCCGGACGTCGCCACCGCCGTCAAGAACGCGAAGGCTGGTCAGGTGCAATTCCGTGTCGACAAGGCCGGTATCATCCACGCGACCATCGGCCGTGCATCGTTCGAGCCGACCGCGCTGCGTTCGAACCTGTCGGCGCTGATCGAAGCGCTGCAGAAGGCAAAGCCGGCAACGAGCAAGGGCGTGTACCTGCGCAAGATCGCACTGTCGAGCACGATGGGCGTCGGCGTGCGTGTCGACCAGGCTACGCTGGCAGCACAGTAAGCAAGTATTCGGACCGTTTCGTTCGCGAAGCGGCCCACATGGGCTTTGGGCGGTTGTTCGTGCAGCAGGGCGGACAACCGGTTATCAAAGACCGTTGGTGGGGCGCAGCAGTCGGGTGATCCCCTTAATTCAAGCCAACGCAGATGGCGAACCCGAAAAAGTTTTGCAGTGGTGAAGCCGCAGGCCGCGAAGCGATTCGCGGCGTGAGGTGGAAATACTCCTAACGAGGTCGGACGCCGTTGTTGAACGAGGTACGTGAGGTTTCGGCCATGCCGGCCATGCCGAACGTATCGTTTCTGGAGGCTAACCGTGCCGCTTAATAGAGAAGACAAGCAAGCCGTCGTCGCTGAGGTTTCCGCGCAAGTCGCGAAGGCCCAGACCGTTGTGCTGGCTGAGTATCGTGGAATTGCGGTTGGCGATCTGACCAAGCTGCGCGCGCAAGCGCGTGAGCAAAAGGTTTACCTGCGCGTGTTGAAGAACACGCTGGCGCGTCGCGCCGTCGAAGGTACGCCGTTTGCTCCGCTGGCAGAGCAGATGACTGGTCCGTTGATCTACGGCATCTCGGAAGATGCAATTGCTGCTGCTAAGGTCGTCAACGACTTCAGCAAGAGCAATGACAAGTTGGTCATCAAGGCTGGTTCGTTCGATGGCAAGGTGATGGACAAGGCTGGCGTGCAAGCGCTGGCAAGCATCCCGAGCCGCGAAGAACTGCTCTCGAAGCTGCTGTTCGTTATGCAAGCGCCTGTTTCGGGCTTCGCGCGTGCTCTGGCCGCGCTGGCCGAGAAGAAGCAAGCGGAAGCTGCATAAGCGAACGTGCATCAGCGTTACTGATCGCTGGCTGTATCCGAATTCAATTTAGGAGTATTTCAAATGGCAATCGCAAAAGAAGACATCCTGGCAGCAGTCGAAGGGATGACCGTTCTGGAACTGAACGAACTGGTCAAGGCGTTCGAAGAGAAGTTTGGCGTGTCGGCAGCTGCAGTGGCAGTCGCTGGCCCGGCAGGCGGCGGCGCTGCTGCTGCTGCAGAAGAGAAGACCGAATTCACGGTCGTCCTGGCTGAAGCCGGCGCCAACAAGGTTTCGGTCATCAAGGCCGTTCGCGAACTGACGGGCCTGGGCCTGAAGGAAGCGAAGGACCTGGTTGACGGTGCACCGAAGCCCATCAAGGAAGGCGTCGACAAGGCTGCTGCTGAAGAAGCCAAGAAGAAGCTGGAAGAAGCTGGCGCGAAGGTCGAAGTCAAGTAAGTTTCGGCGCGCTGTGCGAAGGCTGGCGGTATTTTCACCGCCGGCCTTTTTGTGCTTTGTGGGGACGTTATTCTGGCACTCATTCGGGAGCCCGAATAATCGGCCCCAGAAGCCAAAGAAAACCGCCTGATCGTTGTGATGAATCACGCACGATTGGCGGTTCTCTTTGTCTTCTGAAGCGACTGCAGAAGGCAAGTTTGGTCGGGTAGCGGGCAACACAGGCATCCGCTGCCGTCAGCCAGCGGTTGGTAGCGGCCAACCACCAAGCTTCTCGGCTCGTTCAAGCCGTCGAACGGCCATCGGGTCTCAGTCGGTGAACACTCGGGTTTGAAACGTCCAGGTATTCCGCCTCGATAGCACCCGCCGTGATTCGGAGATCGTATGCAATATTCCTTCACCGAGAAGAAGCGCATTCGCAAGAGTTTCGCGAAGCGCCCCATCGTTCACCAAGTTCCGTTCTTGCTGGCTACTCAGCTTGAATCATTCAGCACGTTTCTGCAAGCCGATGTGCCCGCGACGCAACGTAAGCCCGAGGGTTTGCAGGCCGCGTTCACGTCGGTATTTCCCATTGTTTCGCACAACGGTTTCGCGCGCCTCGAGTTCGTGAGCTATGCGCTGTCCTCGCCGGCATTCAACATCAAGGAATGCCAGCAGCGAGGCCTGACGTACTGCTCCGCGCTGCGCGCGAAGGTCCGCCTCGTCATCCTCGACAAGGAATCGCCGAACAAGCCGGTCGTCAAGGAAGTGAAGGAGCAGGAAGTGTACATGGGCGAAATTCCGCTCATGACGCCGACGGGCTCGTTCGTCATCAACGGCACCGAGCGTGTCATCGTCTCGCAGCTGCATCGTTCGCCTGGCGTGTTCTTCGAACACGACAAGGGCAAGACGCACAGCTCGGGCAAGCTGCTGTTCTCGGCACGGATCATTCCGTACCGCGGTTCGTGGCTCGACTTCGAATTCGATCCGAAGGACATCCTGTACTTCCGCGTCGACCGTCGCCGCAAGATGCCGGTCACGATCCTGCTGAAGGCCATCGGCCTGACGCCGGAACAGATCCTCGCGAACTTCTTCGTGTTCGACAATTTCACGCTGATGGACGAAGGCGCGCAACTCGAGTTCGTGCCCGAGCGCCTGCGTGGTGAAGTCGCGCGTTTCGACATCACGGATCGTGATGGCAAGGTCATCGTCCAGAAGGACAAGCGGATCAACGCGAAGCACATTCGCGACCTCGAAGCCGCGAAGACCAAGTTCATCTCGGTGCCGGAAGACTATCTGCTCGGCCGCGTGCTGGCGAAGAACGTCGTCGACGGCGACACCGGCGAAGTGATCGCGAGCGCGAACGACGAAGTCACGGAAAGCGTGCTCGAGAAGCTGCGCGAAGCGGGCATCAAGGACATCCAGACGCTCTACACGAACGATCTGGATCAGGGCCCGTACATCTCGTCGACGCTGCGTGTCGACGAAACGACCGACAAGACGGCCGCGCGCATCGCGATCTACCGCATGATGCGTCCGGGCGAGCCGCCGACCGAAGAAGCGGTCGAGGCCCTGTTCAACCGTCTGTTCTACAGCGAAGAAGCGTACGACCTGTCGAAGGTCGGCCGCATGAAGTTCAACCGCCGCGTCGGCCGTGACGAGATCGTCGGCCCGATGACGCTGCAGGACGACGACATCCTCGCGACGATCAAGATCCTCGTCGAGCTGCGCAACGGCAAGGGCGAAGTGGACGACATCGACCACCTCGGCAACCGTCGCGTGCGTTGCGTCGGCGAACTGGCGGAAAACCAGTTCCGCGCCGGTCTCGTGCGTGTCGAGCGCGCGGTCAAGGAACGCCTCGGCCAGGCCGAAAGCGAAAACCTGATGCCGCACGACCTGATCAACTCGAAGCCGATTTCGTCGGCGATTCGCGAGTTCTTCGGCTCGTCGCAGCTGTCGCAGTTCATGGACCAGACCAACCCGCTGTCGGAAATCACGCACAAGCGCCGTGTTTCCGCACTGGGCCCGGGCGGTCTGACGCGCGAACGCGCAGGCTTCGAAGTCCGCGACGTGCACCCGACCCACTACGGCCGCGTGTGCCCGATCGAAACGCCGGAAGGTCCGAACATCGGCCTGATCAACTCGCTCGCGCTGTACGCGCACCTGAACGAGTACGGCTTCCTCGAGACGCCGTACCGCAAGGTCGTGGACAGCAAGGTGACCGATCAGATCGACTACCTGTCGGCGATCGAGGAAGGCCGCTACATGATCGCTCAGGCGAACGCCGCGATCGACGAAGACGGCCGACTCATCGACGAACTCGTGTCGTCGCGCGAAGCCGGCGAAACGATGATGGTCACGCCGGACCGTATCCAGTACATGGACGTCGCGCCGTCGCAGATCGTGTCGGTGGCCGCATCGCTGATTCCGTTCCTCGAGCACGATGACGCGAACCGCGCGCTGATGGGCTCGAACATGCAGCGTCAGGCCGTGCCGTGTCTGCGTCCGGAAAAGCCGGTCGTCGGTACGGGCATCGAGCGCACCTGCGCGGTCGACTCGGGTACGACGGTCCAGGCGTTCCGCGGCGGTGTGGTCGACTACGTCGACGCAGGCCGTATCGTGATTCGCGTGAACGACGACGAAGCAGTCGCGGGTGAAGTCGGTGTCGACATCTACAACCTGATCAAGTACACGCGTTCGAACCAGAACACGAACATCAACCAGCGTCCGATCGTGAAGATGGGCGACAAGGTCTCGCGCGGCGACGTGCTGGCCGACGGCGCCTCGACGGACCTGGGCGAGCTCGCGCTCGGCCAGAACATGCTGATCGCGTTCATGCCGTGGAACGGCTACAACTTCGAGGATTCGATCCTGATCTCGGAGAAGGTGGTCGCGGACGATCGCTACACGTCGATCCACATCGAAGAGCTGAACGTCGTTGCACGCGACACGAAGCTCGGGCCGGAAGAAATCACGCGCGACATCTCGAACCTGGCGGAAGTCCAGCTCGGCCGTCTCGACGAATCGGGCATCGTGTACATCGGTGCTGAAGTCGAAGCAGGCGACGTGCTGGTCGGCAAGGTCACGCCGAAGGGCGAGACCCAGCTGACGCCGGAAGAGAAGCTGCTGCGCGCGATCTTCGGCGAGAAGGCTTCGGACGTGAAGGACACGTCGCTGCGCGTGCCGTCGGGCATGAGCGGCACCGTGATCGACGTCCAGGTGTTCACGCGTGAAGGCATCCAGCGCGACAAGCGTGCGCAACAGATCATCGACGACGAACTGAAGCGCTACCGTCTCGACCTGAACGACCAGCTGCGCATCGTGGAAGGCGACGCATTCCAGCGTCTCGCCCGCATGCTCGTGGGCAAGGTCGCGAACGGCGGTCCGAAGAAGCTCGCGAAGGGCACGAAGATCGACCAGGCTTACCTGGAAGATCTCGACCACTACCACTGGTTCGACATCCGCCTCGCGGACGACGAAGCAGCGGCATCGCTCGAAGCGATCAAGAACTCGATCGAAGAGAAGCGTCACCAGTTCGATCTCGCGTTCGAAGAAAAGCGCAAGAAGCTCACGCAAGGCGACGAACTGCCGCCGGGCGTGCTGAAGATGGTCAAGGTGTACCTCGCGGTGAAGCGCCGTCTGCAGCCTGGCGACAAGATGGCAGGCCGTCACGGTAACAAGGGTGTCGTGTCGAAGATCGTCCCGATCGAAGACATGCCGTACATGGCCGATGGCCGTCCGGCAGACGTCGTGCTGAACCCGCTCGGCGTGCCGTCGCGGATGAACGTGGGTCAGGTTCTGGAAGTGCACCTCGGCTGGGCCGCGAAGGGCCTCGGCTGGCGTATCGGCGAAATGCTGCAGCGTCAGGCGAAGATCGAGGAACTGCGCACGTTCCTGACGAAGATCTACAACGAGTCGGGCCGCCAGGAAGATCTGGAAAGCTTCACCGACGACGAGATCCTCGAACTCGCGAAGAACCTGCGCGAAGGCGTGCCGTTCGCGACGCCGGTGTTCGACGGTGCGACCGAGGAAGAAATGGGCAAGATGCTCGACCTCGCGTTCCCGGACGACATCGCCGAACAGCTCGGCATGAACCCGTCGAAGAACCAGGTCCGTCTGTACGACGGCCGCACGGGTGAAATGTTCGAACGTCGCGTGACGCTCGGCTACATGCACTACCTGAAGCTGCACCACCTGGTCGACGACAAGATGCACGCGCGTTCGACCGGCCCGTACTCGCTCGTCACGCAGCAGCCGCTGGGTGGTAAGGCGCAGTTCGGTGGCCAGCGTTTCGGTGAAATGGAAGTGTGGGCACTCGAAGCGTACGGCGCGTCCTACGTGCTGCAGGAAATGCTGACGGTGAAGTCGGACGACGTGACCGGCCGGACGAAGGTGTACGAAAACCTCGTCAAGGGCGACCACGTGATCGATGCAGGCATGCCGGAATCCTTCAACGTGCTCGTGAAGGAAATCCGCTCGCTCGGTATCGATATCGATCTCGACCGCAATTAATCGGACTACGGAGAGAAAGCAATGAAAGCTCTGCTCGATCTATTCAAGCAAGTCCAACAGGAAGAAGTTTTCGACGCGATCAAGATCGGTCTGGCCTCGCCCGACAAGATCCGTTCGTGGTCGTTCGGCGAAGTGAAGAAGCCGGAGACCATCAACTACCGTACGTTCAAGCCGGAACGCGATGGTCTGTTCTGCGCGAAGATCTTCGGGCCGATCAAGGACTACGAGTGCCTGTGCGGCAAGTACAAGCGCCTGAAGCACCGCGGCGTGATCTGCGAGAAGTGCGGCGTCGAAGTGACGCTGGCGAAGGTGCGTCGCGAACGGATGGGCCACATCGAGCTGGCCTCGCCGGTCGCGCACATCTGGTTCCTGAAGTCGCTGCCGTCGCGTCTGGGCATGGTGCTCGACATGACGCTGCGCGACATCGAACGCGTGCTGTACTTCGAAGCGTACGTGGTGATCGAACCGGGCATGACGCCGCTGAAGGCGCGGCAGATCATGACCGAGGAGGATTACTACAACAAGGTCGAGGAATACGGCGACGAATTCCGTGCCGAAATGGGCGCGGAAGGCGTGCGTGAACTGCTGCGCGCGATCAACATCGACGAGCAGGTCGAGACGCTGCGCACCGAGCTGAAGAACACGGGCTCGGAAGCGAAGATCAAGAAGTACGCGAAGCGCCTGAAGGTCCTCGAGGCATTCCAGCGTTCGGGCATCAAGCCCGAGTGGATGATCCTCGAAGTGCTGCCGGTGCTGCCGCCGGAACTGCGTCCGCTCGTGCCGCTGGACGGCGGCCGTTTCGCGACGTCGGACCTGAACGACCTGTATCGCCGCGTGATCAACCGTAACAACCGGTTGAAGCGTCTGCTCGAGCTGAAGGCGCCTGAAATCATCGTCCGCAACGAAAAGCGGATGCTGCAGGAAGCCGTCGACTCGCTGCTCGACAACGGTCGTCGCGGCAAGGCGATGACGGGCGCGAACAAGCGTCCGCTGAAGTCGCTCGCCGACATGATCAAGGGCAAGGGCGGTCGTTTCCGTCAGAACCTGCTGGGCAAGCGCGTCGACTACTCGGGCCGTTCGGTCATCGTGGTCGGCCCGACGCTGAAGCTGCACCAGTGCGGCCTGCCGAAGCTGATGGCGCTCGAGCTGTTCAAGCCGTTCATCTTCAACAAGCTGGAAGTGATGGGGGTAGCTACGACCATCAAGGCTGCGAAGAAGGAAGTCGAGAACCAGACGCCGGTGGTGTGGGACATCCTCGAAGAGGTGATCCGCGAGCACCCGGTGATGCTGAACCGTGCGCCGACGCTGCACCGTCTCGGTATCCAGGCGTTCGAGCCGGTGCTGATCGAAGGCAAGGCAATCCAGCTGCACCCGCTCGTCTGCGCGGCGTTCAACGCCGACTTCGACGGTGACCAGATGGCCGTTCACGTGCCGCTGTCGCTCGAAGCGCAGATGGAAGCGCGCACGCTGATGCTCGCGTCGAACAACGTGCTGTTCCCGGCCAACGGCGATCCGTCGATCGTGCCGTCGCAGGATATCGTGCTGGGTCTGTACTACGCGACCCGCGAAGCGATCAACGGCAAGGGCGAAGGCCTGTCGTTCACGGGCGTGTCGGAAGTCATCCGCGCGTACGAGAACAAGGAAGTCGAGCTGGCCTCGCGCGTCAACGTGCGGATCACCGAAATGGTCCGCAACGAGGACACGTCGGAAGGCGCGCCGGAATTCGTGCCGAAGATCACGCTGTACGCGACGACCGTCGGCCGCGCGATCCTGTCGGAGATCCTGCCGCACGGCCTGCCGTTCTCGGTGCTGAACAAGCCGCTGAAGAAGAAGGAAATCTCGCGCCTGATCAACACGGCATTCCGCAAGTGCGGTCTGCGCGCGACGGTGGTGTTCGCCGACCAGCTGATGCAGTCGGGTTTCCGTCTCGCAACGCGTGCCGGCATCTCGATCTGCGTGGACGACATGCTCGTGCCGCCGCAGAAGGAAACGATCGTCGGCGACGCCGCGAAGAAGGTGAAGGAGTACGACCGCCAGTACATGTCGGGTCTCGTCACCGCGCAGGAACGCTACAACAACGTGGTCGACATCTGGTCGGCGACGTCGGAAGCGGTCGGCAAGGCGATGATGGAGCAGCTGTCGACGGAGCCGGTGATCGATCGCGACGGCAACGAGACGCGCCAGGAGTCGTTCAACTCGATCTACATGATGGCCGACTCGGGCGCCCGGGGTTCGGCGGTTCAGATTCGTCAGCTGGCTGGTATGCGAGGCCTGATGGCGAAGCCGGACGGCTCGATTATCGAGACGCCGATTACCGCGAACTTCCGCGAAGGTCTGAACGTGTTGCAGTACTTCATCTCGACCCACGGTGCACGTAAGGGTCTGGCTGATACGGCACTGAAGACCGCGAACTCGGGTTACCTGACGCGTCGTCTGGTCGACGTCACGCAGGATCTGGTCGTGGTGGAAGACGATTGCGGCACGTCGAACGGCGTGGCGATGAAGGCGCTGGTCGAAGGCGGTGAAGTCGTCGAAGCGCTGCGCGACCGTATCCTCGGCCGCGTCGCGGTCGCGGACGTCGTGAATCCGGAAACGCAGGAAACGCTGTACGAATCGGGCACGCTGCTCGACGAAACGGCGGTCGAGGAAATCGAACGCCTCGGCATCGACGAAGTGCGCGTGCGCACGCCGCTGACCTGCGAAACGCGTTACGGCCTGTGCGCAGCCTGCTACGGCCGCGACCTCGGCCGCGGCTCGCTCGTGAACGTCGGCGAAGCAGTCGGCGTGATCGCGGCGCAATCGATCGGTGAACCGGGCACGCAGCTGACGATGCGTACGTTCCACATCGGTGGTGCGGCATCGCGTGCGGCAGTGGCTTCGTCGGTCGAAGCGAAGAGCAACGGTATCGTCCGCTTCACGGCGACGATGCGCTACGTCACGAACGCGAAGGGCGAGCAGATCGTCATTTCCCGTTCGGGCGAAGCGATGATCACCGACGACTTCGGTCGCGAGCGCGAGCGTCACAAAGTGCCGTACGGCGCGACGCTGCTGCAGCTCGACGGCGCGACCATCAAGGCCGGCACGCAGCTCGCCACGTGGGATCCGCTGACGCGCCCGATCATCACCGAGTACGGTGGTACGGTGAAGTTCGAGAACGTCGAGGAAGGCGTGACCGTCGCGAAGCAGATCGACGACGTGACCGGCCTGTCGACGCTGGTCGTGATCGACGTGAAGCGCCGCGGTTCGCAGGCTTCGAAGAGCGTGCGTCCGCAGGTGAAGCTGCTCGACGCGAACGGCGAGGAAGTGAAGATTCCGGGCACGGAGCACGCAGTGCAGATCGGCTTCCAGGTCGGCGCACTGATCACCGTGAAGGATGGTCAGCAGGTGCAGGTCGGTGAAGTGCTCGCACGTATCCCGACGGAAGCGCAGAAGACGCGTGACATTACCGGCGGTCTGCCGCGGGTGGCGGAACTGTTCGAAGCGCGTTCCCCGAAGGATGCCGGCATTCTCGCGGAAGTCACCGGTACGACGTCGTTCGGCAAGGACACGAAGGGCAAGCAGCGTCTCGTCATCACGGACCTCGAGGGCAACCAGCACGAGTTCCTGATCGCGAAGGAAAAGCAGGTTCTGGTTCACGATGCACAGGTCGTCAACAAGGGCGAAATGATCGTGGACGGTCCGGCCGATCCGCACGACATCCTGCGTCTGCAGGGTATCGAGGCGCTGTCGCGCTACATCGTCGACGAAGTGCAGGACGTGTACCGTCTGCAGGGCGTGAAGATCAACGACAAGCACATCGAGGTGATCGTTCGCCAGATGCTGCGTCGTGTGCAGATCACCGACAACGGTGATACGCGCTTCATCCCGGGCGAACAGGTCGAACGTTCCGACATGCTGGACGAGAACGATCGCATGATCGCCGAGGGCAAGCGCCCGGCTTCGTACGACAACGTGCTGCTCGGTATCACGAAGGCATCGCTGTCGACCGACTCGTTCATCTCCGCGGCATCGTTCCAGGAAACGACCCGCGTGCTGACCGAAGCGGCGATCATGGGCAAGCGCGACGATCTGCGCGGCCTGAAGGAAAACGTGATCGTCGGCCGTCTGATTCCGGCCGGTACGGGTCTCGCGTTCCACAAGGCACGCAAGGCGAAGGAATCGTCGGATCGCGAGCGTTTCGACCAGATCGCAGCGGAAGAGGCATTCGACTTCGGCACGCCGAGCGCGCCGGCGGAAGAGCCGCAACACCCGGCAGCCGAGTAAGCGCGGGGCGGCGCAAGCCGCGTTGCCTTGCTATCATCGCTGTCACCGAAACCGCCCGGTTCTGCCGGGCGGTTTTTTTTCATCCTTCGTTCACGCGCATCACGTGCCTGCGCAGCGCCGCGGCACATGCCCGGCGATCGCGTCCGATCCGGCCGCGGCAGGCCCGTGATGCACGCGAACGAACCCTGACCGAACGGCCAACATCGCGCGATTCGCCACGCGTCGCGCGAGCGGGTTGTTAAAATTGCGGTCATCGCTTAGCCGTCCCAGTTCTCATTCATGTCCCGCGCCCTCGAAATACTCGACGAAGTCTTTGGTTATTCCGCCTTTCGCGGCCAGCAGGGCGAGATCGTCGAGCACGTCGCCGGCGGCGGCGATTGCCTCGTGCTGATGCCGACCGGCGGCGGCAAGTCGCTGTGCTACCAGATTCCCGCGCTGCTGCGCCGCGAGGCCGGGCAGGGCGCCGGCATCGTCGTGTCGCCGCTGATCGCGCTGATGCAGGACCAGGTCGCCGCGTTGAGCGAAGTCGGCGTGCGCGCGGCCTACCTGAATTCGACGCTGTCGGGCGCCGAGGCCGCGGCCACCGAGCGCGCGCTGCGCGAAGGCGAAATCGACCTGCTGTACGTCGCGCCGGAGCGCTTGATGACGGGGCGCTTCCTCGAGCTGCTCGAGCGCGCGAAGATCGGCCTGTTCGCAATCGACGAAGCGCACTGCGTGTCGCAATGGGGGCACGATTTCCGCCCGGAATACATCCAGCTGTCGGTGCTGCACGAGCGCTTCCCGTCCGTGCCGCGCATCGCGCTGACCGCCACGGCCGATGCGATCACGCGCGACGAGATCATCCATCGTCTCGCGCTCGACGACGCGCGCGTGTTCGTGTCGAGCTTCGACCGTCCGAACATCCGTTACCGGATCGTCGAAAAGGACAACGCGCGCGCGCAGCTGCTCGACTTCATCCGCGCCGAGCACACGAATGCCGACGGCACGACCGATGCGGGTGTCGTCTATTGCCTGTCGCGCCGCAAGGTCGAGGAAACGGCTGAATGGCTGAAGGCGCAGGGCGTGCGCGCGCTGCCGTATCACGCGGGGATGGAATTCGAGGTGCGGCAGAAGCACCAGGAAATGTTCCAGCGCGAGGAAGGCATCGTGATGTGCGCGACGATCGCGTTCGGCATGGGCATCGACAAGCCCGACGTGCGCTTCGTCGCGCACCTCGATTTGCCGAAGAGCGTCGAAGGCTATTACCAGGAAACCGGCCGCGCCGGCCGCGACGGGATGCCCGCGAACGCGTGGATGGCGTATGGGCTGGGCGACGTCGTCCAGCAACGCAAGATGATCGACGAGTCCGATGCGGACGACGCGCACAAGCGCGTGCAGACGTCGAAGCTCGATGCGCTGCTCGGGTTGTGCGAGACGATCTCGTGCCGCCGCGTGCGGCTGCTGAACTACTTCGGCGAGGCGAGCCAGCCGTGCGGCAACTGCGACACGTGCCTCGAGCCGCCCGCGTCGTGGGATGCGACGCGCGAGGCGCAGATGGCGCTGTCGTGCGTGTTCCGCGCGCAGCGCGCGAGCGGCTTCAATTTCGGTTCGAGCCACCTGATCGAGATCCTGCGCGGCGGGCGTACCGAAAAGGTGTTGCAGCGCGGCCACGACCAGCTCAGCACGTTCGGCATCGGCGCGGCGCTGTCCGAACCCGAGTGGCGCGCGATTTTCCGGCAGCTCGTCGCGTACGGCTACCTGGCGGTCGACCATGGCGGCTTCGGCGCGCTGATGCTGACCGAGGCCGCGAAGCCCGTGCTGAAGAACGAGGAAAAAGTCACGCTGCGCCGCTACGTGAAGCCGCAGCGCACCCGCCAGTCGTCGAGCCGCAGCGGCACGCGCGTCGACCCGACGGCCGGCATGGGCGCCCGCGAGCGTGCGCGGTGGGACGCGCTGCGCGCATGGCGCGCGGAAACCGCGAAGACGGACGGCGTGCCGGCCTACGTGATCTTCCACGACGCGACGCTCGCCGAAATCGCACGCAACGCGCCGGAGACGATCGACGACCTGCGCCACATTCCCGGCATGGGCGTGCGCAAGCTCGAGCGCTTCGGCGACGAGATCATCGACGTCGTCGAATCGGCCTGACACAGCGTTCCGACCCCTCACGTAAACCGCGCGATCGGCCGGCAGATCACGCAAGCCGTTGACTTAGTTGGCATTTCCGGAATATCATGCTGGGTTCCGGTATTCGGTGGGCCGAGTCGCGTTCAATAGTTCGCGCCCGATTCGCCGGTTCGGAAGTCAACTGTGCGTCGATTCTCGCTTTGCCCGAAATCGGCGTGCAGATTTTGTTCAATTTCAGGAATAAACAATGCCAACCATCAACCAACTGGTTCGCAAAGGCCGTCAGTCGGAAACGACGAAGAGCAAGAGCCCGGCCCTGCAGGACTGCCCCCAGCGTCGCGGCGTGTGCACCCGTGTGTACACGACGACGCCGAAGAAGCCGAACTCGGCACTCCGTAAGGTCGCCAAGGTTCGTCTGACGAACGGCTTCGAAGTGATTTCGTACATCGGCGGTGAAGGCCACAACCTGCAGGAACACTCGGTTGTGCTGATCCGCGGCGGCCGTGTGAAGGACTTGCCGGGTGTGCGTTACCACATGGTTCGCGGCTCGCTGGATACCCAGGGCGTCAAGGACCGTAAGCAAGCGCGCTCGAAGTACGGCGCGAAGCGTGCAAAGGCTGCCAAGTAAGCAGTTTTTGATCAGGGATCGCCGCAGGGCGGTCAAGGCGGGAGTGCCGGATTGCCGGTGCTGTCGAGTAAGTGGTCACCCGGCCAAGCTGGTTAGTCGTGAAGATGTGATCGGGTTTGTTGGTGGCCGCGGAGCTGAATCCAGCTCCAACTGAACAAGTAAAGGAAGAATCATGCCGCGTCGTCGCGAAGTCCCCAAGCGGGAAGTGTTGCCGGATCCGAAGTTCGGCAACGTTGATGTTGCCAAGTTCATGAACATGCTGATGCTGTCCGGCAAGAAGTCGGTCGCAGAGCGCATCGTTTATGGCGCATTCGAACAAATCCAGACCAAGGGTGGCAAGGACCCGCTGGAAGTGTTCACGGTTGCGCTCAACAACGTGAAGCCGGTGGTCGAAGTGAAGAGCCGTCGCGTTGGTGGTGCCAACTATCAAGTTCCGGTCGAAGTGCGCCCGTCGCGTCGTATGGCATTGGCGATGCGCTGGCTGCGTGAGGCTGCGAAGAAGCGTAGCGAGAAGTCGATGGCCCTGCGCCTGGCAGGTGAACTCTCCGAAGCGGCCGAAGGCCGTGGCGGCGCGATGAAGAAGCGCGACGAAGTTCACCGCATGGCAGAAGCCAACCGCGCGTTCTCGCATTTCCGTTTCTAAGCGCCTGGCTGGGCTGTTTGCGGAAATAAATTCCGGGCGGGTGCGCTTTTCAGGCGCCTCGCCCGTTTGTGTTGAGGCGTGATGCAGCAGGGCTGCGTCACGTCATCCCAGTAGAGGATCAAAGTGGCTCGCAAGACTCCTATCGAGCGCTACCGCAATATCGGTATTAGCGCTCACATCGACGCCGGCAAAACGACGACGACCGAGCGCATTCTGTTTTACACCGGTGTGAACCACAAGATCGGTGAAGTCCACGACGGCGCAGCCACGATGGACTGGATGGAGCAGGAACAGGAACGTGGCATCACGATCACGTCCGCTGCTACCACGGCCTTCTGGAAGGGCATGGGCGGCAACTATCCGGAACACCGCATCAACATCATCGACACCCCGGGCCACGTCGACTTCACGATCGAAGTGGAGCGTTCGATGCGCGTGCTCGACGGCGCGTGCATGGTGTACTGCGCAGTGGGCGGCGTGCAGCCGCAGTCGGAAACGGTGTGGCGTCAGGCGAACAAGTACAAGGTGCCGCGTCTCGCGTTCGTCAACAAGATGGACCGTACCGGCGCGAACTTCTTCAAGGTCTACGACCAGCTCCGTCTGCGCCTGAAGGCGAACCCGGTTCCGGTCGTGGTGCCGATCGGCGCGGAAGAAAACTTCAAGGGCGTCGTCGACCTGATCAAGATGAAGGCGATCATTTGGGACGAAGCGTCGCAAGGCACGAAGTTCGACTACGTCGACATCCCGGCCGAGCTCGCGGAGACCTGCAAGGAATGGCGCGAAAAGATGGTCGAAGTGGCTGCCGAAGCCAGCGAAGACCTGATGAACAAGTACCTGGAAGAAGGCGATCTGCCGGAAGCCGACATCGTCAAGGCGCTGCGTGATCGTACGATCGCGTGCGAAATCCAGCCGATGCTGTGCGGTACCGCGTTCAAGAACAAGGGCGTGCAGCGTATGCTCGACGCCGTGATCGACTTCCTGCCGTCGCCGGTCGACATCCCGCCGGTCAAGGGCGAACTCGAAAACGGTGAAGAAGCAGAGCGCAAGGCATCGGACGAAGAGAAGTTCTCGTCGCTCGCGTTCAAGATCATGACCGACCCGTTCGTCGGCCAGCTGATCTTCTTCCGTGTGTACTCGGGCGTCGTCAACTCGGGCGACACGCTGCTGAACTCGACCAAGGGCAAGAAGGAACGCCTCGGTCGTATTCTGCAGATGCACGCGAACCAGCGTGAAGAAATCAAGGAAGTCCGCGCAGGCGACATCGCTGCTGCGGTCGGCCTGAAGGAAGCAACCACGGGCGACACGCTGTGCGACCCGGCGAACCCGATCGTTCTCGAACGCATGGTGTTCCCGGAGCCGGTGATTTCGCAGGCGGTCGAGCCGAAGACCAAGGCTGACCAGGAAAAGATGGGCCTCGCCCTGAACCGTCTGGCTCAGGAAGACCCGTCGTTCCGCGTGCAGACCGACGAAGAGTCGGGCCAGACCATCATTTCGGGCATGGGCGAGCTCCACCTCGAAATTCTGGTCGACCGGATGAAGCG
The DNA here is from genome assembly GCF_015712265.1 of Burkholderia sp. 9777_1386. Taxonomy (NCBI): domain Bacteria; kingdom Pseudomonadati; phylum Pseudomonadota; class Betaproteobacteria; order Burkholderiales; family Burkholderiaceae; genus Burkholderia; species Burkholderia sp. 9777_1386. Next base: position 20,778 of record NZ_JACCQB010000018.1, read on the forward strand.
TGAATTCGGCGTGGAAGCGACCGTCGGCAAGCCGCAGGTTGCGTACCGCGAAACGATCCGTTCGACGGCGAAGGATGTCGACGGCAAGTTCGTCAAGCAGTCGGGTGGTCGCGGCCAGTACGGTCACGCGGTCATCACGCTCGAGCCGAACGAACAAGGCAAGGGCTACGAGTTCTTCGACGAGATCAAGGGTGGTGTGATTCCGCGTGAATACATCCCGGCGGTCGACAAGGGTATCCAGGACACGCTGAAGTCGGGCGTGCTGGCTGGCTTCCCGGTCGTCGACGTGAAGGTTCACCTGACGTTCGGTTCGTACCACGACGTTGACTCGAACGAAAACGCGTTCCGCATGGCCGGTTCGATGGCGTTCAAGGAAGCGATGCGCAAGGCGAATCCGGTCGTCCTCGAGCCGATGATGGCTGTCGAAGTCGAGACGCCGGAAGACTACATGGGCAACGTGATGGGCGACCTGTCGGGCCGTCGCGGTATCGTCCAGGGCATGGAAGACATGGTTGGCGGCGGCAAGATCGTTCGCGCCGAAGTGCCGCTGTCGGAAATGTTCGGCTACTCGACGTCGCTGCGCTCGCTGACGCAAGGTCGTGCAACGTACACGATGGAGTTCAAGCACTACGCTGAAGCTCCGCGCAACGTTGCCGAAGCGATCATCAGCGCGAAGTCGAAGTAAATCTGTAGCTACCAACTGATTATTTTTTGAAAGAAGAGAATCATGGCAAAAGAAAAGTTTGAGCGGACCAAGCCGCACGTGAACGTTGGTACGATTGGTCACGTTGACCACGGCAAGACGACGCTGACGGCAGCGATCACGACGGTTCTGACGAAGAAGTTCGGCGGCGAAGCGAAGGCATACGACCAGATCGACGCGGCACCGGAAGAAAAGGCGCGCGGCATCACGATCAACACGGCACACGTCGAGTACGAAACGGCTAACCGCCACTACGCACACGTCGACTGCCCGGGCCACGCTGACTATGTGAAGAACATGATCACGGGCGCGGCGCAGATGGACGGCGCGATCCTGGTTTGCTCGGCAGCAGACGGCCCGATGCCGCAAACGCGTGAGCACATCCTGCTGGCGCGTCAGGTTGGCGTTCCGTACATCATCGTGTTCCTGAACAAGTGCGACATGGTGGACGACGCTGAACTGCTCGAGCTGGTCGAGATGGAAGTTCGCGAACTGCTGTCGAAGTACGACTTCCCGGGCGACGACACGCCGATCGTGAAGGGTTCGGCGAAGCTGGCGCTGGAAGGCGACACGGGCGAGCTGGGCGAAGTGGCGATCATGAGCCTGGCCGACGCGCTGGACACGTACATCCCGACGCCGGAGCGTGCAGTTGACGGCGCGTTCCTGATGCCGGTGGAAGACGTGTTCTCGATCTCGGGCCGTGGTACGGTGGTGACGGGTCGTGTCGAGCGCGGCATCGTGAAGGTCGGCGAGGAAATCGAAATCGTCGGTATCAAGCCGACGGTGAAGACGACCTGCACGGGCGTTGAAATGTTCCGCAAGCTGCTGGACCAAGGTCAGGCAGGCGACAACGTGGGTATCCTGCTGCGCGGCACGAAGCGTGAAGACGTGGAGCGTGGCCAGGTTCTGGCGAAGCCGGGTTCGATCACGCCGCACACGCACTTCACGGCTGAAGTGTATGTGCTGAGCAAGGACGAAGGCGGCCGTCACACGCCGTTCTTCAACAACTACCGTCCGCAGTTCTACTTCCGTACGACGGACGTGACGGGCTCGATCGAGCTGCCGAAGGACAAGGAAATGGTGATGCCGGGCGACAACGTGTCGATCACGGTGAAGCTGATCGCTCCGATCGCGATGGAAGAAGGTCTGCGCTTCGCGATCCGCGAAGGCGGCCGTACGGTCGGCGCCGGCGTCGTCGCCAAGATCATCGAGTAATATCGACGATCCGCGGATCCCGGTGGGGTCCGCGATTCCCGCGGTACGCCGTTGTACCGCCGAAACCGGGTGCCCAGCTTGTGCTGGCGCCCGGTTTTGTTTTTGCGGCCGCGCGTTGCGCGGTTTTTGCGGCCGCGCGTTGCGCGGGCCGAGAAACACGCCACACTGCTCCAGAATTTCGTGTAGAATCGCGGGCTTAGCAGTGGAAGTACCGTCCGGAACCTGATGCTTCGCTCCCCGCTGGTGTCATGTTTCACGTTCTTTTAGTGTCCGGCGATGCAATATCGCCTCGCTCTTTTCAAGGAATTGTCATGCAGCAACAGAAAATCCGCATTCGCCTGAAGGCTTTCGACTATCGTCTGATCGATCAATCGGCTGCCGAAATCGTCGATACCGCGAAGCGGACTGGCGCAATCGTCCGTGGCCCGGTGCCGCTGCCGACGCGCATCCAGCGTTTTGACATCCTGCGTTCGCCGCACGTCAACAAGACGTCGCGCGATCAGCTCGAAATCCGTACCCACCAGCGCCTGATGGACATCGTCGACCCGACGGACAAGACCGTCGACGCGCTGATGAAGCTCGACCTGCCGGCTGGCGTCGACGTGGAAATCAAGCTGCAGTAAGGCTTTCGGCGCCGACCGGCGTGCCGGATGGCGCTAAGTCTTTGTATTGCTTGCGGAAATCGAGAAGTCGGGCTATACTGCTTGGCTTTTCGCGTATTCGCGTAAAAAAGTTGGGCCTTGCGTGCCCGGCATTTTGTAAATCAGCCCCGACCAATCGCAGTCGGGAATGGAGAAAATGATGAGCCTTGGACTCGTAGGTCGCAAGGTTGGCATGACCCGTATCTTCACGGCGGAAGGGGATTCGATTCCCGTCACCGTGCTGGACGTGTCGGACAACCGCGTGACGCAGATCAAGACTGTTGAAACCGACGGCTACACGGCCGTGCAGGTTGCATTCGGCTCCCGCCGCGCATCGCGCGTGACGAAGCCGCTGGCAGGTCATCTCGCCAAAGCCGGTGTCGAAGCCGGTGAAATCCTCAAGGAATTCCGCATTGACGCGGCCAAGGCAGCCGAGCTGTCGAATGGCGCCGTGGTCGGTGCAGATCTTTTCGAAGTGGGCCAGAAGGTCGACGTGCAAGGCGTGTCGATCGGTAAGGGCTACGCCGGTACGATCAAGCGTTACAACTTCTCCTCCGGCCGTGCCACGCACGGTAACTCGCGCTCGCACAACGTGCCGGGCTCGATCGGTATGGCGCAGGATCCGGGTCGTGTTTTCCCGGGTAAACGCATGACGGGTCACATGGGTGACGTGACGGTGACGGTGCAGAACCTCGAAATCGCTCGTATCGACGCAGAGCGCAAGCTGCTGCTCGTGAAGGGTGCGATTCCGGGCGCGAAGGGCGGCAAGGTCTTCGTGACGCCGGCCGTCAAGACCAAGGGGGCGAAATAATGGAACTCAAGCTCCTGAACGAAAATGGTCAGGAAGGTGCAGTGGTCAACGCATCGGACGTCGTGTTCGGTCGTGACTACAACGAAGCGCTGATCCACCAGGTCGTCGTCGCTTACCAGGCGAATGCTCGCCAGGGTAACCGCGCACAGAAGGACCGTGAGCAAGTCAAGCACACGACCAAGAAGCCGTGGCGCCAGAAGGGTACGGGCCGCGCTCGTGCCGGTATGTCGTCGAGCCCGCTGTGGCGTGGCGGTGGTCGTATCTTCCCGAATTCGCCGGAAGAAAACTTCTCGCACAAGGTCAACAAGAAGATGCATCGCGCAGGTCTCTGCTCGATCTTCTCGCAGCTGGCCCGTGAAGGCCGTCTGTCGGTCGTCGAGGACATCATCCTCGAAGCGCCGAAGACCAAGCTGCTGGCCGACAAATTCAAGACCATGGGTCTCGACTCCGTGCTGATCATCACCGACACGGTCGACGAGAACCTGTACCTGGCTTCGCGCAACCTGCCGCACGTGGCGATTGTCGAGCCGCGCTACGCTGACCCGCTGTCGCTGATCTACTTCAAGAAAGTGCTGGTCACGAAGGCTGCGGTCGCCCAGATCGAGGAGTTGCTGTCATGAGCGAGATTCGCAAGAACGATCATCGTTTGATGCAGGTCCTGCTCGCACCGGTGATCTCGGAAAAGGCGACGCTGGTTGCCGACAAGAACGAGCAAGTCGTGTTCGAAGTCGCACCGGATGCCACGAAGCAGGAAGTGAAGGCGGCTGTCGAGCTGCTGTTCAAGGTTGAAGTTGATTCCGTCAACGTGCTGGTTCAGAAGGGCAAGCAAAAGCGCTTTGGCCGTTCGATGGGCCGCCGCAAGGACGTGAAGAAGGCGTACGTCTGCCTGAAGCCCGGCCAGGAAATCAACTTTGAAGCGGAGGCCAAGTAATCATGGCAATCGTTAAAGTTAAGCCGACATCGCCGGGTCGCCGCGCGATGGTCAAGGTGGTCAACAAGAACCTGCACCAGGGCAAGCCGTTCGCGGCACTGCTCGACTCGCAGAGCTCGACCGCCGGCCGTAACAACAACGGTCGTATCACCACGCGTCACAAGGGTGGTGGTCACAAGCAACACTACCGTATCGTCGATTTCCGTCGCACGAAGGACGGCATCCCGGCAAAGGTCGAACGTCTCGAGTACGACCCGAACCGCAGCGCGAACATCGCGCTGGTGCTCTACGCAGACGGCGAACGTCGCTACATCATCGCCCCGAAGGGCCTGACCGTCGGCCAACAGCTGATGTCGGGTTCGGAAGCGCCGATCCGTGCAGGCAACACGCTGCCGATCCGCAACATTCCGGTCGGTACGACGATCCACTGCATCGAGATGCTGCCGGGCAAGGGCGCGCAAATGGCGCGTTCGGCTGGCACGTCGGCCATGCTGCTGGCGCGCGAAGGCGTCTACGCGCAGGTTCGTCTGCGTTCGGGCGAAATCCGCCGCGTGCACATCGAGTGCCGTGCAACGATCGGTGAAGTCGGCAACGAAGAGCACAGCCTGCGCCAGATCGGCAAGGCTGGCGCGAACCGCTGGCGCGGTATCCGCCCGACGGTGCGTGGCGTTGCGATGAACCCGGTTGATCACCCGCACGGTGGTGGTGAGGGCAAGACGGCTGCAGGTCGCGACCCGGTGAGCCCGTGGGGTACGCCGGCTAAGGGTTACCGCACCCGCAGCAACAAGCGCACGACGACGATGATCGTCCAGCGCCGTCACAAGCGTTAAGGAGTAGGCAATGGCACGTTCTGTTAAAAAAGGTCCGTTCTGCGACGCCCATTTGCTGAAGAAAGTTGAGGCGGCTGCAGCTTCGCGCGACAAAAAGCCGATCAAGACCTGGTCGCGTCGCTCGACGATTCTGCCGGATTTCATCGGCCTGACGATCGCTGTTCACAACGGCCGTCAACACGTTCCGGTGTACATCTCGGAAAACATGGTCGGCCACAAGCTTGGCGAGTTCGCACTGACCCGTACGTTCAAGGGTCACGCAGCCGACAAGAAGGCCAAGAAATAAGGGGCAATCAAGATGGAAGTGAAAGCAATTCATCGCGGTGCCCGCATCTCGGCGCAAAAAACGCGCCTTGTGGCTGACCAGATCCGCGGTTTGCCGGTCGACAAGGCGCTGAACGTTCTGACGTTCTCGCCGAAGAAGGCGGCTGGCATCGTGAAGAAGGTTGTGCTGTCGGCAATCGCGAATGCGGAGCACAACGAAGGCGCTGATATCGACGAGCTCAAGATCAAGAGCATCTACGTCGACAAGGCTGCATCGCTCAAGCGTTTCACCGCGCGCGCAAAGGGCCGCGGTAACCGCATCGAGAAGCAATCCTGTCACATCACTGTGACGGTCGGGAATTAAGGAGCCATACGATGGGACAGAAAATTCATCCGACTGGCTTCCGCCTGGCTGTCAGCCGCAATTGGGCTTCGCGTTGGTACGCGAACAACAACAATTTCGCGGCGATGCTGCAGGAAGACATCGGTGTTCGTGAATACCTGAAGAAGAAGCTGAAGAACGCTTCGGTCGGTCGGGTCGTCATCGAGCGTCCGGCGAAGAACGCGCGCATCACGATTTACAGCTCGCGTCCGGGCGTGGTCATCGGCAAGAAGGGCGAGGATATCGAACAGCTGAAGACGGAACTGCAACGCCGCATGGGCGTGCCGGTTCACGTCAACATCGAAGAAATCCGCAAGCCGGAAACCGATGCTCAGCTGATCGCTGACTCGATCACGCAACAGCTCGAGCGCCGGATCATGTTCCGTCGCGCGATGAAGCGTGCGATGCAGAACGCGATGCGTCTGGGTGCCCAAGGCATCAAGATCATGAGCGCAGGCCGTCTGAACGGTATCGAAATCGCTCGTACGGAGTGGTATCGCGAAGGTCGCGTGCCGCTTCACACGCTGCGTGCTGATATCGACTACGCGACTTCGGAAGCGAAGACGACTTACGGGATCATCGGCGTCAAGGTGTGGGTCTACAAGGGCGATACGCTCGGCCGCAACGACGCACCGGTGGTGGAAGAAGTAGCCGAAGACAAGCGTCCGCGTCGCAATGCGCGTCCGGGCGACCGTCGTCCGCGCCGTGACGGCGAAGGCGGCGCTCCGGGTGCTCGTCGTGGCGCACCGCGCCGTGGCGCCGGCAAGCCCGAAGACGGCAAGACTGGAGAATAACGATGCTGCAACCGAAACGCAGAAAGTATCGTAAAGAGCAGAAGGGTCGTAACACCGGCAAGGCGACGCGCGGCAACGCAGTGTCGTTCGGTGAATTCGGCCTGAAGGCGATCGGTCGCGGTCGTTTGACCGCACGTCAGATTGAAGCGGCGCGTCGTGCAATGACGCGTCACATCAAGCGTGGCGGCCGTATCTGGATCCGGATCTTCCCGGACAAGCCGATTTCGCAGAAGCCGGCCGAAGTGCGTATGGGTAACGGTAAGGGTAACCCGGAGTACTACGTCGCCGAGATTCAGCCGGGCAAGATGCTCTATGAAATGGACGGCGTAACCGAAGAACTGGCACGCGAAGCGTTCCGTCTGGCTGCAGCCAAGCTGCCGCTGAAGACGGCATTCATCGTGCGCCAGCTCGGCGCCTAAGGAGAAAACATGAAGGCTTCCGAACTTCTCCAGAAAGACCAGGCCGCGCTCAACAAGGAGCTGGCGGACCTGCTGAAGGCGCAATTCGGCCTGCGCATGCAACTCGCGACCCAGCAGCTCACGAACACGAGCCAGCTGAAGAAGGTTCGTCGCGACATCGCACGTGTGCGGACCGTCATGACTCAGAAGGCGAACCAGAAATGAACGATAGCGTGAAAACCTCGCTGAAGCGGACGCTGGTCGGTCGGGTCGTCAGCAACAAGATGGACAAGACCGTCACCGTGCTGATCGAGCACCGCGTCAAGCACCCGATCTACGGCAAGTATGTCGTGCGTTCGAAGAAGTACCACGCGCACGATGAAGCGAACACCTACAACGAAGGCGATCTCGTCGAAATTCAGGAAACGCGTCCTGTTTCGAAGACGAAGGCCTGGACGGTGTCGCGCCTCGTCGAAGCCGCTCGCGTCATCTAAGCGGGCAGCGCAGTAGGCAGTAACGGGCACTTCTCCACGAAGTGCTTGAAATCGCAAAGTTTTTGCTTGCGTGACCGGGATTATTTGTTATAATCCCGGTCTTCCCTCTTTATGGGAGCCCCGTCGCGGGCGAAGTTGGTGGGGGAAGCGGACTGGCGCCTGCCTGTCCGAAAGATTCACCGAATTGCGATGGCGGGTTTCGTTTGCCGTCGCTGCTGTTCCAACCCAAGCAGCCGATTGGCTGACGGGACCAAGACTGACCGAATGCATCATGGTGGTGCATCCGGATTAAGTTGGGAAAGACAAACCATGATCCAGACCGAATCTCGGCTCGAAGTAGCCGACAACACGGGTGCACGTGAAGTCCTGTGCATCAAGGTGCTCGGCGGCTCGAAGCGTCGTTATGCCGGCATTGGCGACATCATCAAGGTGAGCGTCAAAGAGGCAACGCCGCGCGGGCGCGTGAAGAAAGGCGAAATTTACAACGCCGTGGTGGTCCGCACCGCCAAGGGCGTGCGCCGTCAAGACGGCTCGCTGATCAAGTTCGACGGCAACGCCGCTGTGCTTTTGAATAACAAGCTCGAGCCGATCGGCACCCGTATCTTCGGGCCGGTGACGCGTGAGCTGCGTAGCGAACGATTCATGAAGATCGTTTCGCTGGCGCCGGAAGTGCTGTAAGGAGTCGCGATGAACAAGATTCGCAAAGGTGACGAAGTCATCGTCGTCACTGGCAAGGACAAGGGCAAGCGCGGCGTCGTGCTGGCTGTCGGTGCTGAACATGTGACGGTTGAAGGTATCAACCTCGTCAAGAAGCATGTGAAGCCGAACCCGATGAAGGGTACGACGGGCGGCGTGGAAGCGAAGACGATGCCCCTGCATATTTCGAACGTCGCACTGGTCGACGCGAATGGCAAGGCGTCGCGTGTTGGCATCAAGGTCGAGGAAGGCAAGAAGGTTCGCTTCCTGAAGACGACCGGTGCCGTACTGAGCGCCTGACGCAGCGGAGTAAAAAATGGCTCGTTTTCAAGAGTTTTACAAAGAAAAGGTTGTGCCCGGCCTGATCGAGAAGTTCGGTTACAAGTCGGTCATGGAAGTGCCGCGCATCACCAAGATCACGCTGAACATGGGTCTTGGCGAAGCGATCGCTGACAAGAAGATCATCGAGAACGCCGTTGGCGACCTCACGAAGATCGCTGGCCAGAAGCCGGTCGTCACGAAGGCCCGCAAGGCAATCGCAGGCTTCAAGATCCGCCAGGGTTACCCGATCGGCGCGATGGTGACGCTGCGTGGCCGCGCGATGTACGAATTCCTCGACCGTTTCGTGACGGTTGCCCTGCCCCGCGTGCGTGACTTCCGCGGCGTGTCGGGTCGTGCTTTCGATGGCCGTGGCAACTACAACATCGGTGTGAAAGAGCAGATCATTTTCCCCGAAATCGATTACGACAAGATCGACGCACTGCGTGGGCTGAACATCAGCATCACGACGACTGCGAAGACCGACGACGAAGCAAAGGCTCTGCTCGCCAGCTTCAAGTTCCCGTTCAGAAACTGAGGTTACCGTGGCTAAACTGGCACTGATCGAACGTGAAAAGAAGCGCGCCCGCCTGGTCGCGAAGTTCGCAGCAAAGCGCGAAGCGCTGAAGGCGATCGTCGAAGACCAAAGCAAGTCGGAAGAAGAGCGCTACGAAGCACGCCTGGAGCTGCAGCAACTGCCCCGCAACGCAAACCCGACCCGCCAGCGTAACCGCTGCGCGATCACGGGCCGTCCGCGTGGCACGTTCCGTAAATTCGGCCTCGCGCGTAACAAGATTCGTGAAATCGCATTCCGTGGCGAGATTCCTGGCCTGACCAAGGCGAGCTGGTAATAGGAGAAACGTAAATGAGCATGAGTGATCCTATCGCCGATATGCTGACTCGCATCCGCAACGCGCAGATGGTCGAGAAGGTATCGGTCGCGATGCCCTCGTCGAAGGTCAAGGTTGCAATCGCGCAAGTCCTGAAGGACGAAGGTTATATCGACGATTTCGCCGTGAAGGCGGAAGGTGCGAAGTCCGAACTGAATATCGCGCTGAAGTACTACGCAGGTCGCCCGGTCATCGAACGCCTCGAGCGCGTGTCGAAGCCTGGTCTGCGCGTGTACCGCGGCCGTAACGACATTCCGCAGGTCATGAATGGCCTCGGTGTGGCAATCGTGTCGACGCCGAAGGGCGTGATGACCGACCGCAAGGCGCGCGCTACCGGCGTCGGCGGCGAAGTCATCTGCTACGTCGCTTAAAGCCGAGGAGAGAGAAACATGTCTCGAGTAGGTAAGAGCCCGATCGCGCTGCAAGGCGCGGAAGTCAAGCTGGCCGACGGTGCAATCACCGTCAAGGGCCCGCTGGGCACCATCACGCAAGCGATCAATCCGCTCGTGAACGTGGCGAACAACGACGGCACGCTGAATCTGTCGCCGGTCGACGAAAGCCGCGAAGCAAATGCACTGTCGGGCACGATGCGCGCGATCATCGCGAATGCCGTGCACGGCGTGACCAAGGGTTTCGAGCGCAAGCTGACGCTGGTTGGCGTCGGTTACCGTGCGCAAGCGCAAGGCGACAAGCTGAACCTGTCGCTGGGTTTCTCGCACCCGGTGGTGCACCAGATGCCGGAAGGCGTCAAGGCTGAAACCCCGACGCAAACCGAAATCGTGATCAAGGGGATCAACAAGCAACAAGTCGGTCAAGTGGCTGCGGAAGTCCGCGGTTACCGTCCGCCGGAGCCGTACAAGGGCAAGGGCGTGCGTTATGCCGACGAGGTTGTGATCCTCAAAGAAACGAAGAAGAAGTAAGGGTGCGCAATCATGGATAAGACTCAATCTCGCCTGCGCCGCGCTCGCCAGACGCGTATCAAGATCGCTGAGCTGCAGGTCGCGCGTCTCGCCGTGCATCGCACGAACACGCACATCTACGCTCAAGTGTTCTCGCCCTGCGGCACCAAGGTGCTGGCCAGCGCGTCGACGCTCGAAGCGGAAGTGCGCGCAGAACTGGCCGACAAGTCGGGCAAGGGCGGCAACGTCAATGCCGCGACGCTGATCGGCAAGCGTATTGCCGAAAAGGCAAAGGCTGCCGGCATCGAATCCGTCGCCTTCGACCGCTCGGGCTTCCGCTACCACGGCCGCGTCAAGGCGCTGGCTGAGGCAGCTCGCGAAGCTGGGCTCAAGTTCTAAGGAAGGAATTCGTCATGGCAAAGATGCAAGCGAAAGTTCAGGCTGACGAGCGCGACGACGGCCTTCGCGAAAAGATGATTTCGGTCAATCGCGTGACCAAGGTCGTGAAGGGTGGCCGTATTCTCGGCTTCGCCGCACTGACCGTGGTTGGCGACGGTGATGGCCGCATCGGTATGGGCAAGGGCAAGGCGAAGGAAGTGCCGGTCGCTGTCCAGAAGGCAATGGAACAAGCTCGCCGCAACATGTTCAAGGTGCCGCTCAAGAACGGCACGCTGCAACACGAAGTGCACGGCAAGCACGGCGCATCCGCTGTCCTCCTCGCTCCGGCGAAGGCAGGTACGGGCGTGATCGCCGGCGGCCCGATGCGCGCAGTGTTCGACGTGATGGGCGTTCAGAACGTCGTGGCGAAGAGCCACGGTTCGACGAACCCGTACAACCTCGTTCGCGCCACGCTGGACGGCCTGCGCAAGCAGTCGACCCCGGCAGACATCGCGGCGAAGCGCGGCAAGTCCGTCGAAGAAATTTTGGGCTAAGCCCGGGTGGTCACCATGTCTGAAAAAACTGTCAAGGTTCAGCTCGTCAAGAGCCTGATCGGGACCCGCGAATCGCACCGCGCGACCGTGCGTGGCTTGGGCCTGCGCCGACTCAACTCGGTTAGCGAGCTGCAGGACACGCCGGCGGTCCGCGGCATGATCAACAAGGTCTCGTACCTCGTTAAGGTCATCGCGTAAGCGGCCCTACGGATCAAGGAGTTGATATGGAATTGAATAACCTGAAGCCGGCAGCTGGCGCCAAGCACGCCAAGCGTCGCGTCGGTCGTGGCATCGGTTCGGGCCTCGGCAAGACGGCTGGCCGTGGTCACAAGGGTCAGAAATCGCGTTCGGGCGGCTTCCACAAAGTCGGTTTCGAAGGCGGTCAGATGCCGCTGCAACGTCGTCTGCCGAAGCGCGGCTTCACGTCGCTGACGAAGGAATTCGTCGGTGAAGTGCGCCTGGGCGACCTCGAGAAGCTGCCGGTCGACGAGATCGATCTGCTCGCACTGAAGCAAGCCGGCCTGGTCGGCGAGCTGACGAAGAGCGCAAAGATCATCGCGACGGGCGAACTGAAGCGCAAGATCGTCGTGAAGGGTCTCGGTGCCACCAAGGGTGCGCGCGCTGCGATCGAAGCGGCTGGCGGTTCGTTCGCCGAGTGACACGCGTAGCGCGTCGTCACTTGCATTCATCGGAGAAGGTACTTGGCTAACAGCCCGAGTCTTGCAAAACCCGGTCGAAGCACGGCGAAATTCGGCGATCTGCGCCGGCGAGCGATGTTCCTGCTCCTGGCGCTGATCGTCTATCGCATCGGCGCGCACATTCCCGTGCCGGGCATCGATCCGGATCAACTGGCAAAGCTGTTCCAGAGCCAGGCGGGCGGCATCCTGGGCATGTTCAACATGTTCTCGGGTGGCGCGCTTTCCCGCTTCACGATCTTTGCGCTGGGGATCATGCCGTACATCTCGGCGTCGATCATCATGCAGTTGCTGGCGATCGTTTCGCCGCAGCTCGAGGCGCTGAAGAAGGAAGGGCAGGCAGGGCAACGGAAGATCACGCAGTACACGCGGTATTTCACCGTGGTGCTCGCGACCTTCCAGGCATTCGGTATCGCGGCTGCGCTGGAAAACCAGCCGGGCCTCGTCACCGATCCCGGCATGCTGTTCCGTCTGACGACGGTCGTGACGCTGGTAACGGGCACGATGTTCCTGATGTGGCTCGGTGAGCAGATTACCGAGCGTGGTCTGGGCAACGGTATCTCGATCATCATCTTCGGCGGGATCGCAGCAGGGTTCCCGAATGCCGTGGGTGGGTTGTTCGAGCTGGTGCGTACGGGTTCGATGAGCATCATTTCGGCGATCATCATCGTCGTTCTGATCGCCGCGGTGACTTACCTGGTCGTGTTCATCGAACGCGGTCAGCGCAAGATCCTCGTGAACTACGCAAAGCGTCAGGTCGGCAACAAGATCTACGGTGGGCAGTCGTCGCATCTGCCGCTGAAGCTGAACATGTCGGGCGTGATTCCGCCGATCTTTGCATCGTCGATCATTCTGTTCCCGGCAACGATTCTCGGCTGGTTCAGTACCGGTCAGCCGACAGGAAGCTGGATTTCCAATACGTTGCATAACGTTGCGGAAGCGCTGAAGCCGGGCCAGCCGGTCTATGTGCTGCTGTACACGCTGGCAATCGTGTTTTTCTGCTTCTTCTACACCGCACTGGTGTTCAACAGCAGGGAGACCGCAGACAACCTGAAGAAGAGCGGCGCGTTTGTTCCGGGCATCCGTCCGGGCGATCAGACCGCACGATATATCGACCGCATCCTCACGCGTCTGACGCTGGCCGGTGCGATCTACATCGTCTTCGTGTGTCTGCTGCCGGAATTCCTGGTGCTGCGCTGGAACGTGCCGTTTTATTTTGGTGGAACGTCGCTGCTGATCATTGTCGTCGTCACGATGGACTTTATGGCGCAGGTGCAGTCGTACGTTATGTCGCAACAGTATGAGTCACTGCTCAAGAAGGCTAACTTCAAGGGCGGCAACATCCCGATGCGTTGAAAGGACTATGGCCAAAGACGATGTAATCCAGATGCAGGGTGAGGTGATTGAAAACCTCCCGAATGCGACCTTCCGCGTGAAGCTGGAAAACGGCCATGTCGTGTTGGGGCATATTTCCGGGAAGATGCGGATGCACTACATCCGCATCCTGCCGGGCGACAAGGTGACGGTTGAATTGACGCCTTACGATCTGTCTCGTGCGCGGATCGTGTTCCGGGCGAAGTGATTTGAAAAAAGGGTATTATCATGAAAGTGATGGCATCGGTTAAGCGCATTTGCCGCAATTGCAAGATCATCAAGCGCAAAGGCGTCGTTCGCGTGATCTGCAGCTCGGATCCGCGCCACAAGCAGCGCCAAGGCTGACCGCGCGTTTGTTTGCGCTTTTTGTTTGAGGAAAAACAATGGCTCGTATCGCAGGGGTTAACATCCCGAATCACCAGCATACCGAGATCGGCCTGACGGCTATCTTCGGTATCGGCCGCACCCGTTCGCGCAGCATCTGCGTGGCAGCTGGCGTCGATTTTTCGAAGAAGGTCAAGGATCTGACCGACGCAGACCTGGAAAAGCTGCGTGAAGAAGTAGGCAAGTTTGTCGTCGAAGGCGATCTGCGCCGTGAAGTGACGATGAACATCAAGCGCCTGATGGACCTCGGTTGCTACCGCGGCGTCCGTCATCGCAAGGGCCTGCCGATGCGCGGTCAGCGTACGCGTACGAACGCACGTACCCGCAAGGGTCCGCGTCGTGCAGCGCAAGCGCTGAAGAAGTAAGCGGAACTGACAGTTACAGGAAAACGTAATGGCTAAGGCTTCGAACACCGCGGCGCAACGCGTTCGCAAGAAGGTTAAGAAGAACGTCGCTGAAGGCGTGGTTCACGTTCACGCGTCGTTCAACAACACGATCATCACGATCACCGATCGCCAAGGCAACGCTCTGGCATGGGCGACGTCGGGCGGTCAGGGCTTCAAGGGCTCGCGCAAATCGACGCCGTTCGCTGCTCAGGTCGCAGCCGAGTCGGCTGGCCGCGTCGCGATGGAATACGGCGTGAAAAATCTGGAAGTGCGGATCAAGGGCCCGGGCCCGGGTCGCGAGTCGGCAGTGCGCGCACTGCACGGCCTCGGCATCAAGATCACCGCGATTTCGGACGTCACCCCGATTCCGCACAACGGCTGCCGCCCGCCGAAGCGTCGTCGTATCTAAGGATGTGCTGGCACGTTCGTGCTAGCGCATTGCCTGTCGCCGCTCAGCGTCGACGGGCGTTGCTTTTTTGATTGACTAAGCCCACCGTTCGCCCCAAAGGGAGCGGACTAGCGCGGATTTCGATCCGCGTGACTGATTGATAAAGGAATGCAAAGTGGCACGTTATATCGGCCCCAAAGCCAAGCTGTCCCGCCGTGAAGGCACCGACCTGTTCCTGAAGAGCGCACGCCGCTCGCTCGCCGACAAGTGCAAGCTCGACAGCAAGCCGGGTCAGCACGGCCGTACCTCGGGCGCACGTACGTCCGACTACGGTACGCAGCTGCGCGAAAAGCAGAAGGTCAAGCGTATCTACGGCGTGCTGGAGCGTCAGTTCCGTCGTTACTTCGCCGAAGCCGATCGCCGCAAGGGCAACACGGGTGAAAACCTGCTGCAACTGCTCGAGTCGCGCCTCGACAACGTCGTGTATCGCATGGGCTTCGGCTCGACCCGCGCTGAAGCGCGTCAGCTGGTGAGCCACAAGTCGATCACCGTGAACGGCGTCGTCGCGAACGTCCCGTCGCAGCAAGTGAAGGCGGGTGACGTCGTCGCGATCCGCGAAAAGGCGAAGAAGCAGGCGCGTATCGTCGAAGCGCTGTCGCTGGCCGAGCAAGGCGGCATGCCGAGCTGGGTTGCAGTCGATGCGAAGAAGTTCGAAGGCACGTTCAAGCAAATGCCGGAACGCGCTGAAATCGCAGGCGACATCAACGAAAGCCTGATCGTCGAATTGTATTCGCGTTAATCCGATTGACGGCCGAGGTACCCCGATTGCGTTGCGCAAGGAGGGGCCTCGGCTGTTTATTTTCTGGTTGTTACCGGTCAGCCTTATCGGTGTAACGAGCCGAGGGTATTGAAAAGGAAAGCCCATGCAAACCAGTTTGCTGAAACCCAAGATCATCGCCGTGGAATCGCTGGGCGAGAACCACGCGAGGGTGGTCATGGAACCGTTCGAACGCGGTTACGGCCACACCTTGGGCAATGCGCTTCGCCGCGTGCTGCTGTCGTCGATGGTAGGCTACGCGCCGACCGAAGTCACGATCGCAGGCGTGGTGCACGAGTACTCGACGCTGGATGGCGTGCAGGAAGACGTCGTCAACCTGCTGCTGAACCTGAAGGGCGTGGTGTTCAAGCTGCATAACCGTGACGAAGTGACGGTTACGCTGCGCAAGGAAGGCGAAGGCGTCGTGACGGCCGGCGATATCGAGCTGGCTCATGATTGCGAAGTCATCAACCCGAATCACGTGATTGCGCACCTGTCGAAGGGTGGCAAGCTCGACGTTCAGATCAAGATCGAAAAGGGTCGCGGCTACGTGCCCGGCAACGTCCGTCGCTACGGCGAAGACACGGCCAAGATCATCGGCCGCATCGTCCTCGACGCCTCGTTCTCGCCGGTTCGCCGCGTGAGCTACGCGGTTGAAAGCGCACGTGTCGAGCAGCGTACCGACCTCGACAAGCTCGTGATGAACATCGAGACGAGCGGCGTGATCACGCCGGAAGAGGCGATCCGCCAGTCGGCCCGCATCCTGGTCGACCAGCTGTCCGTGTTCGCGGCGCTGGAAGGCACGGAAACGGCAGCCGAAGCGCCGTCGCGTGCACCGCAGATCGATCCGATCCTGCTGCGTCCGGTGGACGATCTCGAGCTGACGGTTCGTTCGGCGAACTGCCTGAAGGCCGAGAACATCTACTACATCGGCGATCTGATCCAGCGCACGGAAAACGAGCTGCTGAAGACGCCGAACCTCGGTCGCAAGTCGCTCAACGAGATCAAGGAAGTGCTCGCTTCGCGCGGTCTCACGCTGGGCATGAAGCTCGAGAACTGGCCGCCGGCTGGTCTCGACAAGTAAGTCCGGTTGTTGCTGTAGTTGGCAAAGATGCGGATTTTCCTTTAAAATCCGCATCTTGCTTTTTTTCGTTACCGGCCCGTGCACCCTCCGAGGTGCGATAGAAGAGCTGGATCAAAACTTTGAATCAAGGAAACTGAAATGCGCCATCGTCATGGTCTGCGGAAACTGAACCGCACGAGCAGCCACCGTCTGGCTATGCTCCGTAACATGTCCAACTCGCTGATCGAGCACGAAGTCATCAAGACGACGCTGCCGAAGGCGAAGGAACTCCGTAAAGTCGTCGAGCCGCTGATCACGCTCGGCAAGAAGCCGTCGCTGGCAAACCGTCGCCTGGCGTTCAACCGCCTGCGCGATCGTGACTCGGTGGCGAAGCTGTTCGACGTGCTCGGTCCGCGTTTCGCGAACCGTCCGGGCGGCTACCTGCGCGTGCTGAAGTTCGGCTTCCGCGTGGGCGACAACGCACCGATGGCACTGGTCGAACTGCTCGACCGTCCGGAAGTCGACGAAACGGAAAACGTGCAAGAAGCAGAGTAAGCTTCCGGTACGCAGCAGGATCTGAAAAGGGGCCGAGCGAATGCTTGGCCCTTTTTGTTTTTGGGATGTCGGCTGCGATCGATTGTCGCAGGCCGGTGCCGGCAGCGTCGCGCGGGCTGCGTTACGATACGGGGCAACCGGTGCGGCCCCTGAACGGGGTGACCGGCGCCGGCAGGAGCCGGCAGACCAGCGAGGAGGGCGCGGATGATAGTGGTGCTGATGCTGACGACGGTGCCCGATGCGGCGACGGCTGCGGCGCTTGCCGACGGCGCGCTCGACGCGCGGCTGGCCGCATGCGTATCGGAGCTCGGCACGATCAAGTCGCGCTATCACTGGCAGGGCAAGGTCGAAACGGCCGAAGAGATCCAGTTGCTGTTCAAGACGAGCCCCGTGCGGGCGCTCGAACTGGAGCGATTTATTGTCGCGCATCATCCTTACGAGACGCCTGAAATCGTCTCGTGGCAAACGACGGCATCGGCCGCGTATGGCCAGTGGGTGACCAACGAAACTCAACGTCTATTTCATGTTTAACGGTATGGCGCTTTCGGTGCGCGTGCGCGCGCTGCGGTTTCTTGCGGTCCTGTTGTCGTTCGTGTTCGTGCTGGGCGGTCTGTCCGTCGCGCGCGCGGCCGACGATTTCCTCGATCCGTCGGTCGCGTTCAAGTTCAGCGCGAGCGAGTCGCCGGGACAGGTGGACGTCCGCTTCAAGATCGCCAACGGCTATTACATGTATCGCGAGCGGTTCGCGTTCGCGGTGAAGAGTGGCCAGGCGACGCTCGGCGAGCCGCAATTCCCGGCCGGCCACGTGAAGTTCGACCAGACGTTCCAGAAGGACGTCGAGACCTATCGCGACGAAGTCGTCGTTCACGTGCCGGTGAAGCAGGCG
Organism: Burkholderia sp. 9777_1386; assembly: GCF_015712265.1. Classification (NCBI taxonomy): domain Bacteria; kingdom Pseudomonadati; phylum Pseudomonadota; class Betaproteobacteria; order Burkholderiales; family Burkholderiaceae; genus Burkholderia; species Burkholderia sp. 9777_1386. The sequence continues at coordinate 38,524 of NZ_JACCQB010000018.1, forward strand.
GCCGGGCCGTTCGAGCTCGCGGTGACGTCGCAAGGCTGCGCGGACGAAGGGATCTGCTATCCGCCGGCCGAGCACGTGATGAAGGTCGATGGCGCCGCACTCGGCGCCGCATCGTCGTCCGGCGACACGGCTGCCGCGGGAAGCTGGTTCGACAAGGTCACGAGCGCCGATTTCGCGCAGTCGCTGCTCGAAGGCCACGGCTTCTTCACGATCGTCGCGCTCTACTTCGTCGCGGGCGTCGTGCTGAGCCTGCTGCCGTGTTCGTATCCGATGATTCCGATCGTGTCCGCGATCATCATCGGCCAGGGCACGCGCGCGACGCATGCGCGTGGCTTTGCGTTGTCGTTGACCTACGTGGTCGGCATGGCGCTGGTCTACACGGTGCTCGGCATCGCCGCCGCGCTGGTTGGCCAGAGCCTCGGCGCGTGGCTGCAGAATCCGTGGGTGCTTGGCGCGTTCGGCGTGCTGCTGACCGCGTTTGCAGTGTCGCTGATCTCGGGCAAGGACATCGCGTTGCCGGAGCGCTGGCAGAACGGCGCGGCCGAGGCATCGAGCGCGCGCCAGGGCGGCCACTTCGTCGCGGTCGCGGCGATGGGCGCGTTGTCGGCGCTGGTCGTCGGCGCGTGCATGACGGCGCCGCTGTTCGCGGTGCTCGCGTTCATCGCGCATACCGGCAACGCGTTGCTCGGCGGCGCGGCGCTGTTCGCGATGGGGCTCGGCCTCGGCGTGCCGCTGCTGGTGGTCGGCGTCGGGGCCGGGACGGTGCTGCCGCGCGCCGGCGCGTGGATGGACGGCGTGAAGGTGTTCTTCGGCATCGTGCTGCTCGCGGCCGCGCTGTGGATCGTGTGGCCGGTGCTGGCCGGCGGGCTGAAGATGGTGCTCGCGGCGTTGTGGCTGCTGATCGCGGCGGCGGCGCTCGGCCTGTTCACGCCGAACGCCGGCGCCGCGTCGATCTGGCGTCGCCTGGGCCGCGGCGTGGGCGCCGCGCTCGCGATCTGGGCCGCGACGCTGCTCGTGGGCCTGGCTGCGGGCTCGACCGATCCCGTCAAGCCGCTGGCCGTGCTGGCGGCGCGTACGGTGGCGTCCGGCGGTGCGGCGACGGCCAGTGCGGCTGCTGCGGACGGCCCGGCGTTCGCGCCGGTGCGCTCCAGCGGCGAGCTCGACGCGTTGCTGAAGACGTCGGGCCGGCCCGTGATGCTCGACTTCTATGCCGACTGGTGCGTGAGCTGCAAGGAGATGGAGCATCTGACGTTCACCGACGCGCGCGTGCAGGCGCGGCTCGCGCGGCTTCACCTCGTGCGCGCGGACGTCACCGCGAACAACCCGGACGATCAGGCGCTGCTCAAGCGCTTCAACCTGTTCGGGCCGCCGGGCATCATCTTCTTCGATCGCAACGGCAACGAGATCGGCCGGGTGGTCGGCTATCAGGCGGCCGACACGTTCCTGCGCAGCCTCGATCGGGCGGCCGTGCCGACGGTATGACGATGGCTTGCCGGGGCGAACCGGCGAATCGCAGATTCGGGCCGGCTGACAGCTTCGATCGGCGATAAACAAAAAACGGCGGGATACCGAAGTGTCCCGCCGTTTTTGCTGATGCGCGCCGGTGTGCGATCAGCGCTGCGCTTTCAGCAGACGCGCGGCATCGAGCGCGAAGTACGTGAGCACGCCGTCGGCGCCCGCGCGCTTGAACGCGAGCAGCGATTCGAGCACGACCTTGTCGTGGTCGAGCCAGCCGTTCATCGCGGCGGCCTTCAGCATCGCATATTCACCGCTCACCTGGTACACGTAGGTCGGGAAGCGGAACTCGTCCTTCACGCGGCGCACGATGTCGAGATACGGCATGCCGGGCTTGACCATCACCATGTCGGCGCCTTCGTCGATGTCGAGGCGTACTTCGCGCAGCGCTTCGTCGCTGTTCGCCGGATCCATCTGGTAGGTCATCTTGTTGCCCTTGCCCAGATTGGATGCCGAACCGACCGCATCGCGGAACGGGCCGTAGAACGCCGATGCGAACTTCGCCGAATAGGCCATGATCCGCGTATGGATATGGCCGTCGCTTTCCAGCATCTCGCGGATCGCGCCGATGCGGCCGTCCATCATGTCCGACGGCGCGACGATGTCGACGCCGGCTTCCGCCTGCGCGCGCGCCTGTTCGATCAGGATCTCGATCGTGTCGTCGTTGATCACGTAGCCGTTCTCGTCGAGCACGCCGTCCTGGCCGTGGCTCGTGTACGGATCGAGCGCGACGTCGGTCAGCACGCCGAGCTCGGGGAAGCGCTTCTTCAGCTCGCGCACGGCGCGCGGAATCAGGCCTTCGGGATTGGCCGCCTCGCGGCCGTCGGGCGTCTTCAGCGACGGCTCGATGGCCGGGAACAGCGACAGCACGGGCACGCCGAGTTCGACGCACTGCTCGGCGACCTGCATCAGCAGGTCGACCGACACGCGCTCGACGCCGGGCATCGACGGGATGGGCTGGCGTTGCTGGGTGCCTTCGACGACGAACACCGGGTAGATCAGGTCGTCGGTGGTCAGGCGGTTTTCGCGCATCAGGCGGCGGGAGAAGTCGTCGCGGCGCATCCGGCGCGGACGATGAAGCGGATGGAAGCTCATGGCGATTTGGCAGAAATCAGGGCAAGAAGACCTTACGGAACCCTTAGGTCATTTTCGAGATCGTTGGTATATGATAGCGATCGAGCGGCACGCGTTGCGTGCAGCTCCCCGCTTCTCCTCCCTGAGCGGGTGCCTGTCGTTTTTCGATTAGGCTGTTTGACCCGCCGTTCAACGGCGGGTTTTTTTATGAGCCGGCCGAATCCGCAGGTGCCGTCAGGTGCGCGCAGCCGATCCCAGCCGCGCGTTGCCCGCTCATTGTGCTACAGGCTCGCTTTTTTCGTCGGCGACGGACGGCCGCAGCCAGCTCTCGATCAGTTCATGGGCCTCGTCGAGCCCCGTACGCTTCAGCGCCGAGAACAGCTGGACCGTCAGCTTGCCCTTCACGCCCTGGTCGCGATACGCGTCGAGCCCCTTCTGCGTGTTGCGCAGCGCATTGATGCTTTCCTGGCGCGTCAATTTGTCGCACTTCGTCAGCAGCGTGTGGATCGGCTTGCCGGTCGGCGCGAACCACTCGATCATGCGTCGATCGAGATCGGTCAGCGGACGGCGCGAATCCATCATCAGGATCAGGCCGCAAAGCTGCGAGCGCGTCGCGAGATAGGACGACAGCAGCATTTCCCAGTGCGCCTTCGCGGCACCGGGCACTTCCGCGTAGCCGTAGCCGGGCAGGTCGACGAGGTTCGCGACGGGCTCGGCGGCGGGGCCGACGGAGAAGTAGTTGATATGCTGCGTGCGGCCGGGCGTCTTGGACGCAAAGGCCAGCCGCTTCTGGTTGCACAGCACGTTGATCGCCGTCGACTTGCCGGCATTCGAGCGGCCCGCGAACGCGATTTCCGGCTGGACCGTCGGCGGCAGGTCGCGCAGATGGTTGACGGTCGTGTAGAAGCGGGCTTGATGGAGCAGAAAGGCCATGGGAACCGGAAGGACGGGCGGCGCGAGCCGCTTGGTGGAGGCGGGGTAGCCCCGATAGGCGCGGGAGCTTTCAGCACGATATTGTACAATACGGCGGTTTTACCGAAGGCCAACGGGCGCCTGCCTCGCGCTTTTATGTGGCTTCTGCGGTAGACTGAACGCCGTCGTTTTTTGCAGAACCTCAAATTCCCACAAGACGAAACAGGGTGTGCGAATGAATCGACTGTGCAAGTCTCTGATGGTGCTTCAGGTTGCAGCAGGGTTCGTAGGTTTCGTAGCGGAGGCAAACGCGGCAGATGCGGCGAAGCCGGATCTGGATCGCGGCAAGGCGATTGCCGGGCAGGTCTGCGCGTCGTGTCACGGCGCCGACGGCAATAGTGCGTCGGGCAGTTTCCCGAAGCTCGCCGGCCAGCATCCCGAATATCTGGTCAAGCAGTTGAACGACTTCAAGACGCAGCCGGGCGCGAAGGGGCCGGTGCGTAACAACGCGGTGATGGTCGGATTCGCAAGCGCGTTGAGCGCGGACGACATGCGCAACGTCGCCGCGTACTACGGGTCGCAGACGACGAAGCTCGGTACCGCACGCAATGCGGCGACCGTGCCGGTCGGCCAGAAGATCTATCGCGGCGGCATCGCGGAGAAGGGCGTACCAGCCTGCGCGAGCTGCCACGGGCCGACGGGGCAGGGGATCCCGGTCCAGTACCCGCGTCTGTCGGGGCAATGGGCCGATTACACGGTCGCGCAGTTGACCGCGTTCCAGCAGGGTGCCGGCGCGCGCAACAACAACGAGGCGATGCATCAGATCGCGTCGCGGCTGTCGGATACCGAGATCAAGGCCGTCGCCGATTACATCGCGGGTCTGCGTTGAGCGGTCAACCGCGCATGGAATGACCGGCCGCCCGAAGGGCGGCCGGAGTCAGAACAAGAAAAGGGTGGGGCACCGCTGTTCGCGGTCGCCTTGCCCTTTTTTGTTGGCACTCGCCGGGCCGTCCCGAGCGTGCCGATCGCCCGTTGGGGCGCAGCGAACATAGTGAGTGTGGGGGCTGTTTCCCCTGAGTCGGAGTTTGAATGAGCGTTACCACGTCGGGGTTGCAGTCGAAGTCGAGTCAGGGTGCGTCGAAACGCGCGGTCGAGCTGCTCAGCTCGATGCGCTTTGCGATCGCGCTGCTGGTGGTGCTGTCGATCGCGAGCATCATCGGCACGGTCCTGACCCAGGACGATCCGTATCCGAACTACGTGAACCAGTTCGGGCCGTTCTGGGCGGACATCTTCCGCTCGCTGGGCCTGTACAACGTGTACAGCGCGTGGTGGTTCATGCTGATCCTGATCTTCCTCGTCGTGTCGATCTCGCTGTGCGTGATCCGCAATGCGCCGAAGATGCTCGCCGATGCGAAGAGCTGGAAGGACAAGGTCCGCGAAGGCAGCCTGCGCGCGTTCCACCACAAGGCCGAGTACACGGCGTCCGGTACGCGCGCGACGGTCGCGGCGACGCTCGCCACGTTCGTCACGAAGGCCGGCTACAAGCACGTCGTGCGTGAAACCGACGGCGCGACGCTGATCTCCGCGAAGCGCGGCGCGATGACCAAGTGGGGCTACATTTCCGCCCACCTCGCGATCGTCGTGATCTGTATCGGCGGCCTGCTCGACAGCAACCTGCCGATCAAATTCCAGATGTGGATGTTCGGCAAGAGCCCGGTCAACACGAGCGCGACGATCAGCGAGATTTCGCCCGACCATCGCCTGTCCGCGTCGAACCCGACGTTCCGCGGCTATGCGTGGGTGCCGGAGGGCCAGTTCGTGTCGACCGCGATCCTGAACCAGCCGAGCGGCTCGTTGATCCAGGATCTGCCGTTCTCGATCCAGCTCGACAAGTTCATCGTCGATTACTACACGACGGGCATGCCGAAGCTGTTCGCGAGCGACATCGTCGTGATCGATCGCGAGACCGGCCGGAAGATCCCGGCGCGGGTCGAGGTCAACAAGCCGTTCACGTACAAGGGCGTGTCGATCTACCAGTCGAGCTTCCAGGACGGCGGCTCGCAAATGCAGATGACGGCCTACCCGATGACGGGCAGCCATGCGGCGACCGTTCCCGTGAAGGGCACGATCGGCAGCTCGGCGCCGCTGCAGGTCCCGGGCGCCGACGGCGACACGATCGAGTTCTCCGATTTCCGCGCGATCAACGTCGAAAACATGGCCGACGCGAACGGCAAGCCGGACGTGCGCGGTGTTGCGACGACCAGCTCGCTGAAGGAAGTATTCGACGAGCGGCTCGGCTCGGGCGCGAAGACGTCGAAGCCGACGCAGCTCCACAACATCGGCCCGTCGGTGCAGTACAAGATTCGCGGCAAGGACGGCCAGGCGCGCGAATTCAACAACTACATGCTGCCCGTCGACATGAACGGCGAACGCGTGTTCCTCGCCGGCGTGCGCGCGAGCCCGAACGATCCGTTCCGTTACATGCGGATCCCGGCCGACAGCCAGGATTCGATCGGCGAATGGATGCGCCTGCGCGCCGCGCTCGAGGATCCGGCCGTGCGCACCGAAGCCGCCGCGCGCTTCGCGCAGCGCTCGCTGCCGGGCGACGCGTCGCTGCGCGGCCGCCTGCAGGACAGCGCGTCGAAGGTGCTGACCCTGTTTGCGGCGAGCGACGACAGCGTCGGCCGCGGCGCGGATGGCCAGCCGGTCGGCGGCTTTCAGGCGGTGGCGACCTTCATCGACCGCTCGGTGCCGAAGGGCGAGCAGGAGAAGGCCGCGAGCCTGTTGCTGCGGATGCTCGAGGGCTCGATGTGGGAGGTCTGGCAGATCGCGCGCGAGCGTGCCGGCGAGCCGGCCGCGCAGCAGGGCACCGACACGATCCGCTTCGTGCAGAACGCGATCAACGCGCTATCCGACAGCTTCTTGTATGGATCGCCGGTCTATTTGCAGCTTGATTCCTTCAAGCAGGTGCAAGCTTCGGTATTTCAGCTGACGCGCGCACCCGGCAAGAATCTGGTGTATCTTGGCAGCCTGTTGCTGGTCGCCGGCATCTTCTCGATGTTCTACGTGCGCGAGCGGCGACTCTGGTTCTGGCTGAAGGACGCCGGTTCGGGCGTCGATGTGGTGATGGCAATGTCCACGGCCCGCAAGACCTTCGATTTCGAGAAAGAATTCGTGCAGACGCGCGACGCGGCCGGCGCCGCCTTGCGCGCCGCACCTCGCGATGCCGCGCCCGCCGGTGCGGCTTCGACGGCCCGCCCGCCTGTCGGCGGCGGTTCCGATTCCGAGAATTCCACCCGGTAACATCATGGATCTCACGCAAGTTTCCTCTTCCCGTACGGCGTCGGCCCCGGCGCCGGCATCGTCGCCGTTGTTCGACGAGCGTCCGTTCCTCGCGCGCCTGTCGCTGTTCGACTGGCTGTTCGCCCTGGCGCTCGTGGCGGGCGCGGGCTATGCGCTCGTGCACTACAACGCGCACATGGATTACTACGACAAGGCGGTGATGATCGGCACCGTGCCGGCGCTCGTCGCGCTCGGCTGGCGCTGGAAGCCCGCGCGGCTGATGATGGCGTCGATCTCCGTGCTGTCGCTGTTGTCGATCCAGATCTACCAGGGCGATCTCGCCCGCGCCGATTCGGCGTTCTTCCTCAAGTACTTCCTGTCGAGCCAGTCGGCGATCCTGTGGATGAGCGCGATGTTCGTGCTCGCGACGATCTTCTACTGGATCGGGCTGCTCGCGCGCGCCGAAACGGGCGCCGCGATCGGCCAGAAGCTCACGTGGGTCGCCGTGCTGATGGGCTTCACGGGGCTGATGGTGCGCTGGTACGAGTCCTACCTGATCGGTGCGGACGTCGGGCACATCCCCGTATCGAACCTCTATGAAGTGTTCGTCCTGTTCAGCCTGATCACGGCGCTGCTTTATCTGTATTACGAAGGCCACTACGGCACGCGTTCGCTCGGCGCGTTCGTGCTGCTGGTCATCAGCGCGGCGGTCGGCTTCCTGATGTGGTACTCGGTCGCGCGCGATGCGCAGCAGATCCAGCCGCTCGTGCCGGCGCTGCAAAGCTGGTGGATGAAGATCCACGTGCCGGCGAACTTCATCGGCTACGGCAGCTTCGCGCTGTCGGCGATGGTGTCGGTCGCGTACCTGATGAAGGAGCGCGGGATCCTCGCGGATCGCCTGCCGACGCTGGAGGTGCTCGACGACGTGATGTACAAGTCGATCGCGGTCGGTTTCGCGTTCTTCACGATCGCGACGATCCTCGGCGCGCTGTGGGCGGCCGAAGCGTGGGGCGGCTACTGGAGCTGGGACCCGAAGGAAACCTGGGCGCTGATCGTGTGGCTGAACTACGCGGCGTGGCTGCACATGCGGCTGATGAAGGGCCTGCGCGGCGCGGTGGCCGCCTGGTGGGCGCTCACCGGCCTGCTGGTCACGACGTTCGCGTTCCTCGGCGTCAACATGTTCCTGTCCGGGCTGCACAGCTACGGCAAGCTGTAAGATTTCCGCCGCTCGTCCGACCATAGACCGCCGGTGCACTGCGTGCCCGGCGGTTTTCTTTTGTAATGGGCGGGCGAACCGGGCGTCGAACGGCGTGCGACGGGCCGGGTCGAACGCTGATGAAGCATGCGCGTCGCGCATGCGGGAGGAACTGCACGATGTGGATCAAACGCCCTTTGCGTAACGTACTGACCGGCGCGGATATCGCGCCGAGCGAGATCACGCCGCGCGCGGTATTCGAGAATCGGCGGCGCGTGTTGCAGGCGGCCGGCCTCGCGGCCGCGGGTGGCCTGTTCGGCACCAGCGGCGCGGCGCTCGCCGCGTATGCGTCACCCGACGCGCGGGCGGCGAAGCTCGCGGCAAAAACCAACCCGACATTCGTCGCCATCGACAAGGTGACGCCGTTCAAGGACATCACGTCCTACAACAACTTCTACGAATTCGGCACCGACAAGAGCGATCCGGCGCAGAACGCGGGCACGTTGCGGCCGCGCCCGTGGCGCGTGAGTGTCGAAGGCGAGGTGCAGCACCCGAAGGTGTTCGATCTCGACGAGTTGCTGAAGCTCGCGCCGCTCGAGGAGCGCGTGTACCGGCTGCGCTGCGTCGAGGGCTGGTCGATGGTGATCCCGTGGATCGGCGTGCCGCTGTCCGAGCTGATCAAGCGCGTGCAGCCGACTGGCAACGCGAAATACGTGCAGTTCGTCACGCTGGCCGATCCGTCGCAGATGCCGGGCCTGTCGACGCCCGTGCTCGACTGGCCGTATTCGGAAGGGCTGCGCATGGACGAGGCGATGAATCCGCTGACGCTGCTGACGATGGGCGTCTACGGGCAGGTGCTGCCGAACCAGAACGGTGCGCCGGTGCGGATCGTCGTGCCGTGGAAATACGGGTTCAAGAGCGCGAAGTCGCTCGTGAAGATCCGCTTCGTCGACAAGCAGCCGAAGACGAGCTGGAACACGTACGCGGCGAACGAGTACGGCTTTTATTCAAACGTGAACCCGAACGTCGATCATCCGCGCTGGAGCCAGGCGACCGAGCGGCGCATCGGCGAGGACGGCTTCTTCACGCCGAAGCGCAAGACGCTGATGTTCAACGGCTACGGCGACTTGGTCGCATCGATGTATCAGGGCATGGACCTGAAAAAGAATTTCTGAGCGCGACCGTGAGAAACGACATGCATCCTTCGACGCTCACACCCGCGCGCGCCGCGGGCGCCGGGCAGGCCGCCCGCACGGCGCGTGCCGGGGCGAACCGTCCTGCCGCGCCGCGCTGGCTCGCGCCGGCCAAGGTGCTGGTGTTCGCGGCCGGCCTCTACCCGCTCGCGCGCATCGTGCTGTTCGGGCTGACCGACCGGCTCGGCGCGAACCCGATCGAATTCATCACGCGTTCGACCGGTTTGTGGACGCTCGTCCTGTTGTGCATCACGCTGGCCGTCACGCCGCTGCGGCGCATCACGGGCTTCGCGCCATTGCTGCGCTTTCGTCGGATGATCGGGCTGTTCGCGTTCTTTTACGCGACGCTGCACTTCACGACCTACCTGTGGTTCGATAAGTGGTTCGACGTCGTCGCGATCCTGAAGGATGTCGGCAAGCGCCCGTTCATCACGGTCGGTTTCGCGGCGTTCGTGCTGCTGATTCCGCTCGCCGCGACGTCGCCGCGCGCGATGGTGCGCCGGCTCGGTCGCCACTGGGCGACGCTGCACAGCGCAATCTACGCGATCGCGCTGTTCGGCGTGCTGCACTTCTGGTGGATGCGGGCGGGCAAGCACGATCTTGCGCAGCCGAAGCTCTACGCGGCGATCGTCGCCGCGCTGCTCGGCTGGCGGCTGGTGACGTGGGGCTGGCGCCGCGTGCGCGCGTGACGGCGCGGCCGCTGAAAAACAAAAGGCGATGACCGGGAAGTCATCGCCTCGTTTCGTGCGCCGCGCGGGCGGCAGTGCGTCGTTACTTCGTCGCGGCCGGGCCCGATGCCGGGGCGGGCATGGTCGATGTGCTCGACAGTTCGGGCGACAGCGTGAGCGGCGAGCCGGACGTGTCGGGCGACTCGTCGGACGACGCGTTTTCGTCGGTCGGTTTCACGTCCGACGGCGGCGTATTCTGCGGCTGGATCGGCTTGGGCATCGGAGGCACGGTGGGCAGATAGAGCGCGCCGCTTTGACCGCAGCCGGCAAGAATCGCCAAAGCCGCTACAATCGCGCTCATCCGGAAAACGACTCGCATGATCGTCCCTGAACAATTTAACCGATAGAGTTTAGCATGTCCGATACTGAATACCTGGCCCGTGCAGAGGCCGTGCTGGCGGCCGTCGAGCGTACCGTGGACGTCGCGAACGACGGCGATCACGACATCGATCTGGAACGCAATGGCAGCGTGCTGACGCTGACGTTCGAGAACGGCTCGAAGATCATCGTCAACCTGCAGCCGCCGATGAAGGAGGTGTGGATCGCCGCGAAGGCCGGCGGATTCCACTACCGTTTCATCGACGGCGAATGGCGCGATACGCGCACGGGCACCGAGTTCTTCTCGGCGCTCACCGACTACGCGACCCAGCAGGCCGGCCTGCCGATCACGTTCAGCGCGTAACGGCGGGAGCGCAGCGCTCCGCGCGTCGTGCCCAAAGAAAAAGCGCCCCGCGGGGCGCTTTTTTCATGGCCGGGCCGCGGGTCAGTGGCCGCGGAACAGGTTCATGATGTCCTGCTTCTCCTGCTCGTCGACGTGCGGCACGGCCTCGTCGACGTTCTGCGCAGCGGGCGCCTGCGGCACGCCGACCGTCGACACGAAGCCGTGGCCCGGCGTGAACTCGGTGAAGTACAACTCGCCGCCGAGCGATTCGACGCCTTCCGGCACCGTCGGCTTGAATTCCGGCACGCCCTTCAGCGCAGCGCCCATGTAGTCGATCCAGACCGGCAGCGACAGGCCGCCGCCGGTTTCGCGATCGCCGAGGCTGCGCGGATTGTCATAGCCGATCCATGCGATCGCGGCGAGCGTGTGCTGGTAGCCGGCGAACCACGCGTCGTGCGAGTCGTTCGTCGTGCCGGTCTTGCCCGCGAGATCGGTGCGCTTCAGCACGTTGGTCCGCGCGCCCGTGCCGCGCTGCGCGACGCTCTGCAGCAGGCTGTTCATCACGTAGGCGTTGCGCGCGTCGATCGCGCGCGGCGCGTTCTGCTCGGCGACGAGCGGCTGCGCGCGCGCGACGACCGCGCCGTTCGGATCGGTGACTTCGGCGATCAGGTACGGATTGACGCGATAGCCGCCGTTCGCGAAGACCGAATACGCGCCGGCCATCTGCAGCGGCGTGACCTGGCCGGCGCCGAGTGCCATCGGCAGGTAGGCCGGATGGCGCTCGGCGTCGAAGCCGAAGCGCGTGATGTATTGCTGCGCGTATTTCGTGCCGATGTGATTCAGGATCCGGATCGACACGAGGTTGCGCGAGCGCTGCAGCGCGGTGCGCATCGACATCGGGCCTTCGAAGCCGCCGCCGTAGTTCTTCGGCTCCCACGGCTGGCCGCCGGTTTCCGCGGCGCTGAAATACAGCGGGCCGTCGTTGATCACGGTGGCGGGCCCGAGGCCCTTGTCGAGCGACGCCGAGTAGATGAACGGCTTGAACGACGAACCGGGCTGCCGCCACGCCTGCGTGACGTGGTTGAACTTGTTCTTGTTGTAGTCGAAGCCGCCGACGAGCGAGCGGATCGCCCCGTCCTGCGGGACGATCGACAGGAACGCGCCTTCGACCTGCGGCAACTGCGTGATCGACCATTTGCCGGCGTCGTTCTTCACGACCCGGACGATCGCGCCGGGGCGGATGCGCCGGTTCGGCTGCGCGTTGGCCGACAGCGCGCCCGACGCGAAGCGCAGGTTGTCGCCCTCGATCGTCGCCGTGCTGCCGTCGATGAACGCCACCGTGATCTGGCGCGGGCTCGCGGCCGTCACGACCGCGGCGATCAGCTCGCCGTTGTCGGGATGCTCGAGCAGCGCGTCGTCGATCGCCTGTTCGCGATCGTCGGCGCCGGCCGGCAGTTCGATGAAGCCTTCCGGCCCGCGATAGCCGTGGCGGCGCTCGTAATCCATGATGCCCTTGCGCAGCGCGGTGTACGCGACCTGCTGGTCCGCGGAGTCGATCGTCGTGACGACGTTGAAGCCGCGCGTGTAGGTTTCCTCGCGATACTGCGCATACATCATCTGTCTGACCATTTCCGCGACGTACTCGGCGTGCACGCTGAAATCGCGGCCCGGACCCTTGACGACGAGCGGCTGCGCGGCGGCTTCGTCGTACTGTTCGCGCGTGATGAAGTTCAGCTCGAGCATCCGCTGCAGGATGTATTCCTGGCGCACCTTCGCGCGCTTCGGATTCACGACCGGGTTATACGCGGACGGCGCCTTCGGCAGCCCCGCGAGCATCGCGGCTTCCGCGAGCGTGATGTCCTTCAGATCCTTGCCGAAATAGACGCGCGCCGCGCTCGCGAAGCCGTACGCACGCTGGCCGAGATAGATCTGATTCATGTAGACCTCGAGAATCTGATCCTTCGTCAGCGCGCGCTCGATCCGGTACGCGAGCAGCATTTCGTAGATCTTGCGCGTGTAGGTCTTCTCGCTCGACAGGAAGAAGTTGCGCGCGACCTGCATCGTGATCGTGCTCGCGCCCTGCGACGCGTGGCCGTTCGTCAGCGCGACGAAGCCGGCGCGGATGATGCCGGTGAGGTCGACGCCGCCGTGATCGTAGAAGCGCGCGTCCTCGATCGCGAGGATCGCCTTCTTCAGCGAGTCGGGCACGTCCTTGAAATGAACGACGTCGCGGCGCTCCTCGCCGAATTCGCCGATCAGCACGTGATCGGACGTATAGATGCGCAGCGGTACCTTCGGCCGATAGTCGGTCAGCGCGTCGAGCGACGGCATGTTCGGCCAGGCCACGACGAGCGCATAGCCGAGCACGAGGCCGCCGGCCACGACGAGGGCCACGCACATCGCGGCGAAGCCGAGCAGGACTTTTTGCCACCAGGGCCGCTTCTTCGGCTCCGGGGCGGGAGGCGGGGACGTAGGAGTCGTGGATTGCATAGGCATACCGGAAAACAGTCCCGCGATTATAGCTGCCCGGTAAGACCGGTCCTGACGCGGGGGCCGCCCGTCGGAAAGCCGCGGGTCGGCGTGCCGTCAGCATAGTCCGCGCATGGCCACCGCGAGCGGATGCTGGCCGTTTGGCCGACTGTCGGCCGCATGCGCCGCTTTGCAGAATCAGGTCTCGGAAACGCGGCGTGGGCCGCGACGATCTCGGGAGGCTGGGATGGCAGGACGATGGGTGGCGCGGTTTGCACAGGGCAGGCACCGGTCGACGGGAATCGACGTCGGTGCGCACGAGGTGAGGGTGGCCGTGCTGAGCCGGCGCGGCAGGGACGCGGACGTGCGCGTCGAGGGGCTCGAGCGGGAGCCGGTCGGGTTGGCGGGCGGGCCGGAAGACGCACGCTGGGCGGCGGTCGCGCGATCGCTGGCGGCGGCCGTGTCGCGGCTGTCGGCGGCCGAGGTGCGGTGCGACGCGCGCGGCGTGATGGCGCTGCACGATGACGAGATGCGCACCGCGACGCTCGATCTGGCCGGGCGCGGCGACATTCCGGACGCCGCGCGGCAGGCGGCCGAACGCATCTCGGGGCTGGCGCCGGACAGTCTCGCGTTCGACTGGCGGCACTACGGCGGCGTGCGATCCGGCGAGATCGCGGTGGCGGTGGCGCCGCTGGCGTTGCTCGAGCGGCGCATCGACGTGGCCGCGCAGGCCGGTATCGACCTGACCGTGATCGACGGCGAGTCGGCCGCCGTGCTGCGTGCGCTGCGCTATGCCGCGCAGTTCGAACTCGACGCGCAGGGTGCCTACGCCGCGCTGTGGTTCTGCGACGCGGGCGTGCGCGGCTGGCGAATCGAGGGTTCGTCGGCTATCCCGGTGCTGACGCTGTCCGGCACGTTGCCGGAAGCACTGCCCGATGCGTTGCGGCGGCGCGCGCTCGGGGCCGTCCATTGCGTATTCGTCGCCGGGGACGAGCGATGTATCGCCCGCTTCGACACGTCCGTCGCCGAGATCGGCGACGTGCTCGGCACGGCGGTGGTCCCGTTCGACTGCACGGGCTGGGACGGACAGCCGTGCGCGCGCGCCGGCATGCCGGGCGGCCCGGCGTTTGCCGTCGCATTCGGGCTGGCGTTGCGCGGGGTGCGGGAATGACGGCCGCTCACGTGTCGGCAAGCGAAGGCGCGGCGGCGGCCGAGCAGGCGATACTCGGCGACTTCAACCTGCTGCCGTACCGCGAGCGATTGGCGCAGGCGTTGCGGCGTCGCCGGGTCGCGCAGTGCGGTGTGGCGATGCTGCTCGGCGTGCTCGGTGCGGGGCCGTGGACGGGCGCCGCCGTGTTGTCGCGGTGGCGGGTGGATGCCGAGCGCGCCAGCGTGGAGACGCGGCTGCGGCAGTTGCAGCCCCAGGTGGCGGCTGCGACGCGTGCGGTCGATGCCGCCGCCGCCATCGCGCGACGCGACGCACAGGCGGCTGCGCTGGCCGCGCCTTACCGGCGCATGGCGGGGCTGTTGGCGACCTTGAAGCAGGTGCGCGCCGATCGTATCCGGCTCGACGCGCTGCGCATGACGTCGACCGGCGCGGTGCTCGAAGCGCGCGCCGAGAGTTACCGGGCCGCTGCGCGATGGCTCGCCGCGATGGCGCGCGAGCAGCGCGACTGGCGGATCGATATAGAGACGTTGAAGCCGGCCTCGGATGCGCCGGCTCCCACGGCCGGGATGCCGTTCCGCTTCTCGGTGCAGTTGCGCTGGCACGACCCGATGGCGTCGCGGACGATGTCGGGAGGCGGCGCATGACGACGCTCGTGCATCGGCCGGCGCTGGGTGGCGGCGTCGGGCCAGGCGGCATGCCGCGCGTGTCGCCGGCGGCCGCGCATGCCGCGGGTTGCGTGCTGGCATTCGCGGCCGTGCTGGGCGGCGGCATTCATCTGGCGAATGCGGCCGACTGGAGCGGGCTTGCCCATAGTCGCGCGTTGCTCGCCGCAGCGCAGGCGCGCGCGGCCGACGCGCAACGCGTGCTCGCTTCCGCTGGACAACGACGCGACGGGCATCGTGCGTTGATGCGCGACGATCGTTTGCCGCATGCGCCGGAATGGGCCGCGCTGATGCTGGAACTGGCCGATCTCGCCGCGTCGAGCGGGCTGAGCGGCGTATCGGTCGAACCGCAGCGCGCCGATGGCGCGGCACCGGACGGCCGGCGCACCGTGCACATCGCCGCCGATGGTGGTTTTCGCGCGCTGCTGCACATGGTTGGCGGCCTGGCGCGGTTCCCGGTGCTGGCCGTACCGTCGGCGCTGCGTATCGAGCGTGGCACGTCGGCGGCGCGGGTCGACATGTCCGTCGACGTGTTTCCGGCGCTGCCGGCGACCACGACCGCGGACGGCAACACGCCGGTTCGCGTCGCTGCGCCCGACGCCGATCCGTTCGGCGACGCCGGCGCGGCCGAAGCGGCGGGTCACGCAGCCCGCTTCGCCGGCACGATTCGCGACGCGCGGGCCGGCCTCGCGTTGTTCGACGACGGCGACGGCGCGTTCACGGCCGTCGCGCCTGGCGACGTACTGGGTGCCGCGCGCGTGGTGCGCATCGATCGCGCGGCCGTGACGCTTGCGACGGCGGACGGCTCGCAGCGGCTCGTCCTGGACGACGGAGGTCGGCCATGACGAAACACCGTTGTTGGGTGCTTGCCCTCTGGGCCGGCGTGACGGCGGCCGACGCAAGCGCGTCGTTGCCGCCGCTGCCGGCGGTCTGGCCCGCCGGGTCGACGGATGTGTCGGTGCCGGGTCTGCCGCTGCGCGTGGCCGACGGCGTGGATAGTGCGGCAACGGAAGACGCCGGCCCGCCACCGTTCGATCAGGCGGCGCGCGCGGCACGGCAGACGGAAACCGCCGCACCGGGCCCCGCGCTGGAGGGACCGCCGATCCCGCTGGCGCCGCCGGCCCGGATGAGCGACGCCGCGGCCCGCCAACCGGGCGATGCGGACGACGCACGGCGGATCTCGCTGAATCTGCAGGGCGTCGGGCTCGCGGCGGCATTCGACGCGATCGCGCGGTTCACCGGGCTCAATATCGTCGTCGGCGAGCAGGTGCGCGGCACGGTCACGTTGCGTCTGAACAATGTTCGCTGGCGCGAGGCGTTCGACACGCTGCTCGACATGCACGGGCTTGCGATGTCCCGGCGCGGCAACGTGATCTGGGTCACGCCGGCAGCCGAGCTGGCTGCGCGCGAACGCGAGCGCTTCGACATGCACGCGCGGGCCGCCGATCTCGAGCCGCTGGCGAGCCGTACCTTCATGCTGCACTATCCGCGCGCGCAGGACGTACAACGGCTGCTGGCCGGCGCGACCGGCCAGCGCCTGCTGTCGAAGCGCGGCGCCGCGGCGGCCGATCCGCGGACCAACCTGCTGTTCGTCACCGATCTCGCACCGCGTATCGTGCAGATCGCCGGCCTGATCGACGCGATCGACCGGCCGTCGCGGCAGGTCCGGATCGAGGCCCGCATCGTCGAAGGCGAGCAGGGTTTCTCGCGCAACCTCGGCGCACGTGTCGCGCTGCGTGCGCAGGGGCGGCCGCCGTCAGCCGAGGGCACGTCGTTCACGGCGGACGCGCGCAGCGCACTCGACCTTGCCGCGCGGCCGCTCGGCGGTTTCGACGCGGCCACCGCCGGCTTCACGCTGTTCGCCGCGCCGCTCAGCCGCGTACTCGACATCGAGCTCAGCGCGCTGGAGGCGCAGGGCCGGGGCCAGATCGTTTCGCGTCCGCGGGTGGTGACGGCCGATCGCGTCAAGGCCATCGTCGAACAGGGTTCCGAGCTGCCGTACCAGGCGAAGGTCGGCAATGGCATGAGCGGCGTGCAGTTCCGCCGCGCGACGCTCAAGCTGGAGGTCGAGCCGCAGATCACGCCGGACGGGCGCGTGGTGCTCGATCTCGACGTGACCAAGGACAGCGTCGGCGAGCCGACCGCGGCCGGCCCCGCCATCCATACGAAGCATGTGCAGACGCGCGTCGAGGTCGAGAATGGCGGGACGGTCGCGATCGGCGGTATCTATGAACAACTGAACCGGAACGATGTGACGCGCGTGCCGCTCTTGGGCAAAATACCCGTTCTGGGCGCGCTTTTCCGGCACCGCGCGCAGCGCGACCAGCGCAACGAACTGGTCGTCTTCATCACGCCGACCGTCGTCGATCCGCGGTGCGGCGCACCCGGCGCGGGCGACGAGGATGCCGAGAAAACGGGGCCGGAAGCCGCCGGCGCAGGCTCGACAAGGCAGCCGCTTTGCCAGTAAGCTGCGCCACACACCAGCAAGATTGAAGCAGAGGAAGCCGTTGCAAGCGCGGGACCCACATGCAAACGTATTTTTCGTCGGCCTTATGGGAGCGGGTAAGACCACCGTGGGCCGTGCGGTCGCGCGTCGTCTCGACAGGACGTTCTTCGACTCCGACCACGAAATCGAGGCCCGTACGGGCGCGCGCATCCCGGTGATCTTCGAGCTGGAGGGCGAGGCCGGGTTTCGCGACCGCGAAACGCAGGTGATCGCCGATCTCACGCAGCGCGAGAACATCGTGCTCGCGACGGGCGGCGGCGCGGTGCTGCGCCCGGAAAATCGCGACAGCCTGAAAACCAACGGCATCGTCGTCTACCTGCGCGCCAATCCGCACGATCTGTGGCTGCGCACGCGCAAGGACAAAAATCGCCCGCTGTTGCAGACGGACGATCCGAAGGGGCGTCTCGAAGCGCTGTACGAAGTGCGCGACCCGCTGTACCGCGAATGCGCGGATTTCGTCATCGAGACCGGCCGTCCGTCGGTCAACGGTCTCGTCAACATGGTGCTGATGCAACTCGAACTGGCCGGCGTCATCGCCAAGCCGCTACAAGCATGATTACTGTCAACGTCGATCTGGGCGACCGCGCCTATCCGATTCATATTGGCGCCGGCCTGATCGGCCGCACCGAGCTGTTCGCGCCCCACATCAAAGGTTCGTCCGTCACGATCGTCACGAACACGACGGTCGATCCGCTCTATGGCGACGCGCTGCGCGCGGCGCTCGCGCCGCTCGGCAAGCGCGTGTCGACGGTCGTGCTGCCGGACGGCGAGGCGTACAAGAACTGGGAAACGCTGAACCTGATCTTCGACGGCCTGCTGACGGACCACGCCGATCGCAAGACGACGCTCGTCGCGCTCGGCGGCGGCGTGGTCGGCGACATGACCGGTTTTGCCGCCGCGTGCTACATGCGCGGCGTGCCGTTCATCCAGGTGCCGACGACGCTGCTGTCGCAGGTCGATTCGTCCGTCGGCGGCAAGACGGGCATCAACCACCCGCTCGGCAAGAACATGATCGGCGCGTTCTACCAGCCGCAGGCCGTGATCGCGGACATCGGCGCGCTGACGACGCTGCCCGATCGCGAGCTGGCGGCCGGCGTCGCCGAAGTCATCAAGACCGGCGCGATCGCCGATGCCGAGTTCTTCGACTGGATCGAGGCGAACGTCGAGGCGCTGAACCGTCGCGAGCCCGCCGCGCTCGCGCATGCAGTGAAGCGTTCGTGCGAGATCAAGGCGAGCGTCGTCGCGGCCGACGAACGCGAAGGCGGCCTGCGCGCGATCCTGAACTTCGGCCACACGTTCGGCCATGCGATCGAGGCCGGGCTCGGCTACGGCGAATGGCTGCACGGCGAAGCGGTCGGCTGCGGGATGGTGATGGCGGGCGACCTGTCGGTGCGGCTCGGCCTCCTCGACGAAGCATCGCGGCAGCGCCTCGATGCGGTGATCGCGGCCGCACATCTGCCGACCCGCGCGCCCGCGCTCGGCGATGCGCGCTACATGGACCTGATGCGCGTCGACAAGAAGGCCGAGGCCGGCGCGATCAAGTTCATCCTGCTGAAGCGATTCGGCGATACGCTGATCACGCAGGCGCCGGACGAAGCGGTATTCGCTACACTGGCGCAGACGACCCGCTAACGGCGGCCCGGATGCGCCGGCGCCCCTGACATGGAGGAGACGTGAGCGAGACATCCAGCAGCACATTGCCCGAAGCCAGCCGCGCATCCGCTGCGCCGGTGGCCGAGCCGCCGACGCTGGCGGCGCTGGAAGCCCATCTTGCTCCGTATGCCGCGCACGCGTCGCAGTCGCGCGGCCGCCGCCATCCTGAAACGCCGCCGGCGGCGCGCACCGAATTCCAGCGCGATCGCGATCGGATCGTCCATTCGACCGCGTTTCGCCGGCTCGAATACAAGACGCAGGTCTTCGTCAATCACGAAGGCGACCTGTTCCGCACCCGCCTCACGCACAGCCTCGAAGTCGCGCAGATCGCGCGCTCGGTCGCGCGCAACCTGCGCCTGAACGAGGATCTCGTCGAAGCGATCTCGCTCGCGCACGACCTCGGCCATACGCCGTTCGGCCATGCCGGGCAGGACGCGCTGAATGCGTGCATGCGCGAGCACGGCGGCTTCGAGCACAACCTGCAGAGCCTCGCCGTGGTCGACGAGCTCGAGGAGCACTACGGCGCGTTCAACGGGTTGAACCTGTGCTTCGAGACGCGCGAAGGCATCCTGAAGCACTGCTCGCGCGAGAATGCGCGCAAGCTCGGCGCGCTCGGCGAGCGCTTCCTGCAGGGCCGCCAGCCGTCGCTCGAAGCGCAGCTCGCGAACATCGCCGATGAAATCGCGTACAACAACCACGACGTCGACGACGGCCTGCGCTCCGGCCTGATCACGATCGAGCAGCTCGCGGAAGTCGAGCTGTGGCAGCGTCACTACGAAGCGGCGCTCGCCGAATTCCCACACCTCGAAGGCCGCCGTCTCGTGCACGAGACGGTGCGCCGCATCATCAACACGCTGATCGTCGACCTGATCGACGAGACGACGCGCAATCTCGCCCGCGTCGCGCCCGCATCGCTCGACGACGTGCGCGCCGCGCCGCCGCTCGTGTCGCACAGCCCGGCAGTCGCCGCGCAGGCCGCCGCGCTCAAGCGCTTCCTCTTCAAGAACCTGTATCGCCATTACAAGGTGATGCGCATGGCGAGCAAGGCGCAACGCGTCGTCACGGGGCTGTTCGACGCGTTCATCGACGATCCGCGCCTGCTGCCGCCGCCGTACCAGTCCGACGACGCGGCGCAGCAGCCGCGTCTCGTCGCGCACTACATCGCCGGCATGACCGACCGCTTCGCGCTGAAGGAATATCAGCGCCTGTTCGTCATCAGCGACAACTGACTGTCATAAACGATCACTAGACTTCGCCGGTTCAATGGCGACGGGAATGTTGCACACGCTGTTGGTAACGTTTTCATAGGAGAGGTCGATGAAGAAGAAGCCTGCGGGGACACTGGTTCGTTCGATCGCGCTCGGCGGCGCGCTGATGTTCGGGGCGCAGCACGTCGCGCTCGCCGCGACGGAAATTCAGTTCTGGCATGCGATGGAGGCTGCGCTCGGCGAGCGGGTCAACGCGATCGCCGACCAGTTCAACGCGTCGCAAAGCGACTACAAGATCGTGCCGGTCTTCAAGGGCACTTACGACCAGGCACTCGCGGCGGGCATCGCGGCCTATCGCAGCGGCAACGCGCCGGCGATCCTCCAGGTCTACGAAGTCGGCACGGCGACGATGATGCAGGCGAAGAAGGCGGTCGTGCCGGTCTACGACGTGTTCAAGCAGGCGGGCGTGACGCTCGACGAGAAGGCGTTCGTGCCGACCATCGCGAGCTACTACAGCGACGCGAAGACGGGCCACCTCGTGTCGATGCCGTTCAACAGCTCGACGCCGGTGCTGTACTACAACAAGGATGCGTTCAAGAAGGCGGGCCTCGATCCGAACCAGCCGCCGAAGACGTGGGCCGACGTGAAGGCCGATGCCGAGAAGCTGCGCAAGGCGGGGATGGCGTGCGGCTTCACGACCGGCTGGCAGGGCTGGATCCAGCTCGAAAACTACAGCGCGTGGCACGGGCTGCCGTTCGCGAGCCGCAACAACGGCTTCGACGGCACCGACGCCGTGCTCGAGTTCAACAAGCCGCAGCAGATCGCGCACCTCTCGTTCCTCCAGCAGATGGCGAAGGACGGCACGTTCACGTACGCGGGCCGCAAGGACGAAGCGTCGGCGAAGTTCTACAGCGGCGACTGCGGGATCCTGACGACGTCGTCCGGCGCGCTCGCGAACGTGCAGAAGTTCGCGAAGTTCAGCTACGGCACGGGGATGATGCCGTACGACGCGAACGTGAAGGGCGCGCCGCAGAACGCGATCATCGGCGGCGCGAGCTTGTGGGTGCTGGCCGGCAAGGATCCGGCGACCTACAAGGGCGTCGCGAAATTCCTCGCGTACCTGGCTTCGCCCGCCGTCGCCGCGAAGTGGCATCAGGACACCGGCTACCTGCCGGTCACGACCGCCGCGTACGACCTGACGCGCCAGCAGGGCTTCTATGCGAAGAACCCGAGCGCCGAAACCGCGATCAAGCAGATGCTGAACAAGCCGCCGCTGCCGTACACGAAGGGGCTGCGCCTGGGCAACATGCCGCAGATCCGCACGGTCGTCGACGAGGAGTTCGAACAGGTCTGGGCGCAGAAGAAGGCGCCGAAGGATGCGCTCGATTCGGCCGCGTCGCGCGGCGACGAACTGCTGCGCCGCTTCGAGAAGTCGGGCGGCTGAGCGCGCATCGCTGCGTGCCGCCGACGGCGCCGCGCGTGAGCGCGTGCCGTCCGGCGGTGCGGTTTCCTTTCCGTTTCGCCTGACCGGATATCCGCGATGCAATCCCGTTCCCGTTTCGGTACGAGCCCGGTGCCGTACCTGCTGATCGCGCCGCAGCTCGCGATCACCGCCGTGTTCTTCCTGTGGCCGGCCGGCGTCGCGCTGTGGCAGTCCACGCAGATGCAGGACGCGTTCGGCACGTCGAGCGAATTCGTCGGCTTCGCGAACTTCACGCACCTGTTCGCCGATCCGCTGTATCTTGATTCGTTCCGCACGACCCTCGTGTTCAGTTCGCTCGTCACGGTGAGCGGGCTCGTCGTGTCGCTGCTGCTCGCCGCGTGCGCCGACCGCGTGATCCGCGGCGCGCGCGCGTACCGCACGCTGCTGATCTGGCCGTACGCGGTCGCGCCGACGATCGCCGCCGTGCTGTGGGCGTTCCTGTTCAACCCGAGCATCGGCCTGATCACGTATGCGCTCGCGAAGGGCGGCATCGTGTGGAACCACGCGCTGAACGGCGGGCAGGCGATGTTCCTCGTCGTGCTGGCGTCGGTGTGGAAGCAGGTGAGCTACAACTTCCTGTTCTTCTACGCGGGGCTGCAGGCGATTCCGCGCTCGCTGATCGAGGCGGCGGCGATCGACGGCGCGGGGCCGGTGCGGCGCTTCTTCAACATCGTGCTGCCGCTGCTGTCGCCGACGAGCTTCTTCCTGCTGGTCGTGAACCTCGTCTACGCGTTCTTCGACACGTTCCCGGTGATCGACGCGGCCACCGGCGGCGGCCCGGCGCAGAGCACCAAGACGCTGATCTACAAGATCTTCGCGGAGGGCTTCCAGGGGCTCGACATCGGCAGTTCGGGCGCGCAGTCGGTCGTGCTGATGATCATCGTCGTGGGGCTTACGGTGATCCAGTTCCGCTTCGTCGAACGCAGGGTGCAATACGCATGATCGAGAATCGCAAGGGCTTCGACCTGTTCTGCCACGCGGTGCTGATCGCGGGCGTCGTGCTGATCGTGTTCCCCGTCTACGTCGCGTTCTGCGCGGCGACGATGAACGCGCAGGAAGTGTTCACGGTGCCGCTGTCGCTGGTGCCGAGCACGCACCTGTTCGAGAACATCGCGTACATCTGGGGGCACGGCAGCGGCGGCACGACGGCGCCGTTCGGCCGCCTGCTCGTGAACAGCTTCGCGATGGCGCTCGGCATCGCGGTCGGCAAGATCGCGGTGTCGATCCTGTCCGCGTATGCGATCGTCTATTTCCGCTTCCCGTTTCGCAACACGGCGTTCTGGCTGATCTTCGTCACGCTGATGCTGCCGGTGGAAGTGCGGATCTTCCCGACCGTGCAGGTCGTGTCGACGCTGCACCTGACGAACACCTACGCGGGGCTCACGATGCCGCTGATCGCATCGGCGACCGCGACGTTCCTGTTCCGCCAGTTCTTCATGACGCTGCCCGACGAGTTGATGGACGCGGCGCGCATCGACGGCGCGGGACCGCTGCGCTTTTTCTGGGATGTGGTGCTGCCGCTGTCGAAGACGAGCATCGCCGCGCTGTTCGTGATCACGTTCATCTACGGCTGGAACCAGTATCTGTGGCCGATCCTGATCACGACGGAGGCGTCGCTGTCGACGGCGGTGGTGGGCATCAAGACGATGATCGCGAGCGGCGACGCCGCGACCGAATGGCAATACGTGATGGCGGCGACGCTGCTGGCGATGATTCCGCCGCTCGTCGTCGTGCTGGCGATGCAGCGCTGGTTCGTGCGCGGCCTCGTCGATTCCGAGAAATGAACGACCGACGTAACCGGGAGAAGGACCAGGTATGGCTGCGCTGAGCTTGAAGGGCGTCAGGAAATCCTACGACGGCAAGCAGCACGTGCTGCATGGCATCGACGTGGAGATCGCCGACGGCGAATTCATCGTGCTGGTCGGCCCGTCGGGCTGCGGCAAGTCGACGTTGCTGCGGATGATCGCGGGTCTCGAGACCGTGACGGACGGCGAGATCGCGATCGGCGACCGGGTCGTCAACACGCTGGAGCCGAAGGACCGCGACATCGCGATGGTGTTCCAGAACTATGCGCTGTATCCGCACATGACGGTCGCGCAGAACATGGGCTACGGGCTGAAGATCCGCGGGATCGAGCGCGCGACGATCGATGCGCGGGTGGCGGCGGCCGCGAAGATCCTCGAGCTCGAACCGCTGCTCGCGCGGCGGCCGCGCGAGCTGTCGGGCGGCCAGCGGCAGCGCGTCGCGATGGGGCGCGCGATCGTGCGCGAACCGTCGGTGTTCCTGTTCGACGAGCCGTTGTCGAACCTCGACGCGAAGCTGCGCGTGCAGATGCGGCTCGAGATCCAGCGGCTGCACGCGCGGCTCGCGACGACGAGCGTGTACGTGACGCACGACCAGATCGAGGCGATGACGCTCGCGCAGCGGGTGATCGTGATGAACCGTGGCTACGCGGAGCAGATCGGCGCGCCGGTCGACGTGTACGAGAAGCCGGCGACCGTGTTCGTCGCGGGCTTCATCGGCTCGCCCGCGATGAACCTGATGCACGGCCGGCTGTCGGAAGACGGCGCGACCTTCACGGTCGCGGGCGGCGGCCCTGCGCTGCCGGTCGCCGGCGCACCGGGCATCGGCAGCGAGATCGCTACCGGGCGCGACTGGGTACTCGGCGTGCGTCCCGAACACATGACGCCGCAGCCGGGCGTCGCGCAGGCGACGCTGCCGGTCGATTCGTGCGAGCTGCTCGGCGCGGACAATCTCGCGCACGGCCGCTGGGGCAATCACGACGTCGCGGTGCGCCTGCCGCACGCGGACCGCCCGGCGCGCGGCACGGCGCTGGCGGCGGCGCTGCCCGCGCACCGGCTGCATTTCTTCGATCCCGAAACCGGCAAGCGGGCCGGCTGAAACCGTTTGACTGCGGGAGACCGACGATGACGATCCGTACCGACTGGCCCTATCCGCGCGTCGTCGCCCATCGCGGCGGCGGCACGCTCGCACCGGAGAACACGCTGGCCGCGCTCGACGAGGGCGCGCGGCGCGGTCACCGGATGGTCGAGTTCGACGCGAAGCTGTCGGCCGACGACGTGACCTTCCTGCTGCACGACGACACGGTCGACCGGACCTCGAACGGTCACGGAGCGGCGGCGGGCATGCGTTATGCGGCGCTGGCCGCGCTCGATGCGGGCGCGTGGCGCGACGCGCGTTTCGCGGGCGAACGGATGCCGACGCTCGAGGCGGCGGCGGCGCGCTGCATCGCGCACGGGCTGGCCGCGAACGTCGAGATCAAGCCGTGCCCGGGGCGCGAGCGCGAAACCGGGCAGCGCGTGGCGGCCGATGCGGCCGCGTACTGGCGCGATGCCGCCGTGGCGCCGCTGCTGTCGTCGTTCTCGTTCGACGCGCTGCGGCAGGCGCGCGCGACGGCGCCGGCACTGCCGCGCGGGATGCTCTACGAAGTCGTGCCGGACGACTGGCATGCGCAGGTCATCGATGCGCTCGACTGCGTATCGTTGCATGCAGACCACACTCGGCTCGACGAATCCCTGGTGCGTGCGATCAAGGCGGCCGGGTTGCGCATCCTGGTTTACACGGTGAACGACCTCGAACGGGCGCGCGAACTGGCGCGTTGGGGCGTCGACGCGGTCTGCACGGACCGCATCGACCTGATCGCGCCCGACGCGCTGGACGATATCGACGTCGTCTGACGGCCACGGCCACGGCCGCGGCGGCGTCCGGTAAAACCCTTGCGCCGAACGTGCCTGACGCGAAAAAACGACGCCCCGACGGGATTTCCGTCGGGGCGTTTTGCATCGTGGAGACGTTACGCCAGGAAAAATCCGCTACAAATTGCAGCAGGATTAACCATTCCCCAAATATTCGACTACGCTTAGAAGCGGTAGCCGACGTTCAGGTACGTCACGATCGGGTTCAGCGAGATGTGGGCCTTCGACGTTTCCGTCAGCGTACCGACCGGGGTCCGGCGCGCCGTCGTGAAGGTCGCGGTCACGCTGACCGGGATGTACGACATCGAGAAGCCGGCGAACCAGTGCTTCGTGAAGTTGTACGTGAAGCCGGCGTTGAACACGGGCGCCCACTGGTTGCTGGTCGTGGCGCTGGTCGGGCCGCCGAGCACGCCGTTCTCGAACGTGCTGTTCGTGATCTTCGCGCCGGTGAACCAGATATACGTCGCGCCGACGCCGACATACGGACGGAACTTCGCGTTGGCGTCGTTGAAGTAGTACTTGAGGAGGAGCGCAGGGCTCCACTGGTACGCGCGGCCAAGCGTACCGAACTTCGAGAACTGGCCCTTGCCGGTGATGTCGAACTTCGGCGGGATGCCGGCGATGAACTCGGTGGCGATATGGTCGGTCACGAAGTAACCGGTCGCCAGCGCGAGCGTGTCGGCATCGCTGATGCCGGCGCCGGTGTTGGGAATCGACTGATTGACGGGCGTGCCGCCTACGCCGTAGACGAACAGCGGGTCGCTGCTGTCCTGCGGCGCAAGGTGCAGCCAGCCGGTGCTGACGTAGAAATCACCTGCGGATTGTGCATGTGCCGTACCGCCCGCGAACGTGAATGCGAGCGCTGCGGCCCCCGTAATGGCCAGTTTTCGTTTCATTGTGTCTCCTCCGATCAAAGGCGTGCTCATTATGACGACTGCGTTTAAAACCAAACAAGCTCGTAAGTTAGAGTTTTCTCCCTAGGATTCGCACGACCGTACGCTTACGCGCGCCGCTGGGGCAGGCATTCTACGCAGGTGCGCATTTTCGGACCTCCGGGTATTTCCTAACGCGTTCAAACGGACATTCAGCATGGCACGGTTAGCACGACTCTACGTTCCCGACCAGCCGCAGCACGTGATACTGCGCGGCCTGGATCAGCAACCCGCGTTCGTCGACGACCAGGACTACGAACTCTTCATCGATTGCCTGAAGGCCGCCGCACGCGATCATCACCTGGCGGTACACGCCTACGTGCTGCTGCCGCGCCAGGTGCAACTCCTCGTGACACCGAGCGACGAGGCGAGCCTGCCGAAGGCGATGCAGGCCGTCGGCCGTCGCTACGTCGCGCATTTCAACCGGCGCTATTCGCGGCGCGGCACGTTGTGGGAAGGCCGCTATCGTGCGACCGTGATCGAAGGCGAGCGCTATTTCCTGCTCGCGAGCCGCGTGGTCGAGATGAGTCCGGTCCGCTCGCAGCTCGTCGCGACGCCCGAGGCCTATCGCTGGTCGAGCTACCGGCATCACGTCGGGCTTACCGTCGACAGCCTGATCACCGACCATCCGCTCTACTGGGCGCTCGGCAACACGCCGTTCGACCGCCAGCGGGCGTACAAGGAGCTGTGCGAACAGCCGCTCGACGAGCGGCAGGCCGATCAGCTGCAGCAGGCCACGCTGAAGGGCTGGGTGCTCGGCGGCGAGAATTATCGCGAGTGGGCGGCGCGCACCGCGAACCGGCGCGTCTCGCCGTTGCCGCGCGGGCGCCCCAGAAAGGTGCGCGAAAACACGCCGCCGATCCAGCAGTAACGCCGGAAAGGCGGGCCAGAAGCGGCGCGGCGGGCGCCGCTTCTTTTTGCACCAAAATGATGCGGCCCCAATAAAACAGCACCAGATCGAGGCATTCATTTAATTGGGGTTCGATCAAGCGGTTTTTGTTGCTATTCCCTTGATTCGTCGCGTATATTCCGAATTCCGGTGGCCCGGGCGAAGCCTGCCCAACCACTGCCGGCCGTGCCGTCTCCTGTCGGGAGCGGGCTCGACGGCAACAAGAAAACGGTTCAACGGCCTCCAGGCCCCCTTTACGACGGTGTCCCCATGAACGACCACCAGCAGCCGCTCGCCGCGGTGCCCGCCGCACAAGGTCTGTACGACCCGCAAAACGAACACGACGCCTGCGGCGTCGGCTTCGTCGCTCACATCAAGGGCAAGAAGAGCCACGAGATCATCCAGCAGGGTCTGAAGATCCTGGAGAACCTCGATCACCGCGGCGCGGTCGGCGCCGATCCGCTGATGGGCGACGGCGCGGGCATCCTGATCCAGATTCCGGACGCGTTCTATCGCGAGGAAATGGCGAAGCAGGGCGTGAACCTGCCGCCGGCCGGCGAATATGGGGTCGGGATGATCTTCCTGCCGAAGGAGAACGCGTCGCGTCTCGCGTGCGAGCAGGAGCTCGAGCGTACGGTGAAGGCCGAAGGCCAGGTCGTGCTCGGCTGGCGCGACGTGCCGGTCGACCATGCGATGCCGATCTCGCCGACGGTCAAGGCGAGCGAGCCGCTGATCCGCCAGATCTTCATCGGTCGCGGCAAGGACATCATGGTGACGGACGCGCTCGAGCGGAAGCTGTACGTGATCCGCAAGACCGCGAGCCACCGCATCCAGGCGCTGAAGCTCAAGCACGGCAAGGAATACTTCGTGCCGTCGATGTCGGCGCGCACCGTCGTCTACAAGGGGCTGCTGCTGGCCGGCCAGGTCGGCGTGTACTACCGCGACCTGCAGGACGAGCGCGTCGTGTCGGCGCTCGCGCTCGTGCACCAGCGCTTCTCGACCAACACGTTCCCGGCGTGGGAACTGGCTCACCCGTACCGGATGATCGCGCACAACGGCGAGATCAACACCGTGAAGGGCAACGTGAACTGGCTGAACGCGCGTACCGGCGCGATCGCGTCGCACGTGCTCGCCGACGATCTGCCGAAGCTGTGGCCGCTGATCTACCCGGGCCAGTCGGATACCGCATCGTTCGACAACTGTCTCGAACTGCTGGTGATGGCAGGCTACCCGCTCGTGCACGCGGTAATGATGATGATCCCGGAAGCGTGGGAACAGCACACGCTGATGGACGAGAACCGCCGCGCGTTCTACGAATACCACGCCGCGATGATGGAGCCGTGGGACGGCCCGGCCGCGATCGCGTTCACCGACGGTCGCCAGATCGGCGCGACGCTCGACCGTAACGGCCTGCGCCCGGCGCGCTACATCGTCACCGACGACGACCTCGTCATCATGGCGTCGGAAGCCGGCACGCTGCCGATCCCCGAATCGAAGATCGTCAAGAAGTGGCGCCTGCAGCCGGGCAAGATGTTCCTGATCGACATGGAACACGGCCGCATCATCGACGACAAGGAACTGAAGGACAACCTCGCGAACGCGAAGCCGTACAAGAGCTGGATCGACGCGGTGCGCATCAAGCTCGACGAGATCGAGCCGAAGGCCGAGGAAGTCGCGGCCGGCCGCACGCAGGGCGCCGCGCTGCTCGACCGCCAGCAGGCGTTCGGCTATACGCAGGAAGACCTGAAGTTCCTGATGGCGCCGATGGCGGCGCAGGGTGAGGAAGCCGTCGGTTCGATGGGCAACGATTCGCCGCTCGCGGTGATGTCGAACAAGAACAAGACGCTCTATCACTACTTCAAGCAGCTGTTCGCGCAGGTCACGAACCCGCCGATCGACCCGATCCGCGAGAACATGGTCATGTCGCTCGTGTCGTTCATCGGCCCGAAGCCGAACCTGCTCGACACCAACAACATCAACCCGCCGATGCGTCTCGAAGTGTCGCAGCCGGTGCTCGACTTCAAGGACATCGCGAAGATCCGCGCGATCGACCAGTACACGGGCGGCAAGTTCAGCGCGTACGAACTGAACATCTGCTATCCGGTCGCGTGGGGCAAGGAAGGCATCGAGGCGCGCCTCGCGTCGCTGTGCGCGGAAGCCGTCGACGCGGTGAAGTCGGGCTACAACATCCTGATCGTGTCGGACCGCAAGACGGACGCCGAGCACGTCGCGATTCCGGCGCTGCTCGCCACGTCGGCGATCCACACGCACCTCGTGCAGCAAGGGCTGCGCACGAGCACGGGCCTCGTCGTCGAGACGGGTTCCGCGCGTGAGACGCACCACTTCGCGCTGCTCGCGGGCTACGGCGCGGAAGCCGTGCACCCGTACCTCGCGATGGAAACGCTCGCGAAGATGGCCGAAGGGCTGCCGGGCGACCTGTCGCCGGAGAAGGCCGTCTACAACTTCACGAAGGCGGTCGGCAAGGGCCTGCAGAAGGTGATGTCGAAGATGGGCATCTCGACGTACATGTCGTACACGGGCGCGCAGATCTTCGAAGCGCTCGGCCTGTCGAGCGACCTCGTCGAGAAGTACTTCAAGGGCACCGCGTCGAAGGTCGGCGGCATCGGCCTGTTCGAGGTCGCGGAAGAAGCGATCCGCCTGCACCGCGACGCGTTCGGCGACAACCCGGTCCTGCGCGACATGCTCGACGCGGGCGGCGAGTACGCGTACCGCGTGCGCGGCGAAGACCACATGTGGACGCCGGATTCGATCGCGAAGCTGCAGCACGCGACGCGCAGCAACTCGTACCAGACGTACAAGGAATACGCGCACCTGATCAACGACCAGACCAAGCGTCACATGACGTTCCGCGGCCTGTTCGAGTTCAAGGTCGAGCCGACCAAGGCGATCCCGATCGACGACGTCGAGCCGGCGAAGGAGATCGTCAAGCGCTTCGCGACCGGCGCGATGTCGCTCGGGTCGATCAGCACCGAGGCGCACGCGACGCTCGCGATCGCGATGAACCGGATCGGCGGCAAGTCGAACACCGGCGAAGGCGGCGAGGACGAGAAGCGCTATCGCAACGAACTGCGCGGCATTCCGATCAAGTCGGGCGAGACGCTGAAGTCGGTGATCGGCGACGAGATCGTCAGCGACATCGCGCTGAAGGACGGCGATTCGCTGCGCTCGAAGATCAAGCAGGTCGCGTCGGGGCGCTTCGGCGTCACCGCCGAGTACCTGGCATCGGCCGACCAGATCCAGATCAAGATGGCGCAGGGCGCGAAGCCGGGCGAAGGCGGCCAGCTGCCGGGTCACAAGGTGTCGGAGTACATCGGCAAGCTGCGTTATTCGGTGCCGGGCGTCGGCCTGATCTCGCCGCCGCCGCACCACGACATCTACTCGATCGAGGATCTGGCGCAGCTGATCCACGACCTGAAGAACGTGAACCCGAGCGCGAGCATCTCCGTGAAGCTCGTGTCGGAAGTGGGCGTGGGCACGGTCGCGGCCGGTGTCGCGAAGGCGAAGGCCGATCACGTCGTGATCGCCGGCCACGACGGCGGCACGGGCGCGTCGCCGCTGTCGTCGGTCAAGCACGCCGGCACGCCGTGGGAACTCGGCCTCGCCGAAACGCAGCAGACGCTGGTGCTGAACCGCCTGCGCGGCCGCATCCGCGTGCAGGCCGACGGCCAGATGAAGACGGGTCGCGACGTCGTGATCGGCGCGCTGCTCGGCGCGGACGAATTCGGCTTCGCGACGGCGCCGCTCGTCGTCGAGGGCTGCATCATGATGCGCAAGTGCCACCTGAACACGTGCCCGGTCGGCGTCGCGACGCAGGATCCGGTGCTGCGTGCGAAGTTCAAGGGCCAGCCCGAGCACGTCGTGAACTATTTCTTCTTCGTCGCCGAGGAAGTGCGCGAGATCATGGCGCAGCTCGGCGTCGCGAAGTTCGACGACCTGATCGGCCGCGCCGATCTGCTCGATACGCGCAAGGGCATCGAGCACTGGAAGGCGAAGGGCCTCGACTTCTCGCGTGTGTTCTACCAGCCGGAAGAGTGCGAGGACGTCGCGCCGCGTCACGTCGACGTGCAGGATCACGGCCTCGAGCGCGCGCTCGACCACGTGCTGATCGAGAAGGCGAAGGCCGCGATCGAGAACGGCGAGCATGTGTCGTTCATCCAGCCGGTGCGCAACGTGAACCGCACGGTCGGCGCGATGCTGTCGGGCGTGATCGCGAAGAAGCACGGCCACGACGGCCTGGCCGACGACGCGGTGCACATCCAGCTGAAGGGCACGGCCGGCCAGAGCTTCGGCGCGTTCCTCGCGAAGGGCGTGACGCTCGACCTCGTCGGCGACGGCAACGACTACGTCGGCAAGGGCCTGTCGGGCGGCCGGATCATCATCCGTCCGACCAACGACTTCCGCGGCAAGTCCGAGGAAAACATCATCTGCGGCAACACGGTGATGTACGGCGCGATCGAAGGCGAAGCGTTCTTCCGCGGCGTCGCGGGCGAGCGCTTCTGCGTGCGCAACTCGGGCGCGACGGCGGTCGTCGAAGGCACGGGCGACCACGGCTGCGAATACATGACGGGCGGCACGGTCGTCGTGCTCGGCGAGACGGGGCGCAACTTCGCGGCCGGCATGTCGGGCGGCCTCGCGTACATCTACGATCCGGAAGGCACGTTCGCGGCCAAGTGCAACAAGTCGATGGTCGCGCTCGAGCCGGTGCTGCAGCAGGCCGAGCAGGAGCGCACGGTCGACCGCGCGCTCTGGCACGCCGGCACGACGGACGAAGCGCTGCTCAAGGGGCTCGTCGAGCGTCATTTCCAGTTCACGGGTTCGCCGCGCGCGAAGTCGCTGCTGGAAAACTGGGACGCGGCGCGCCGCCAGTTCGTGAAGGTGTTCCCGCACGAATACAAGCGCGCGCTGGGCGAGATCGGTGCGAAGAAGGCGGCGAAGGAAGTGCTGGCCGCCTGAGCGACGAACGACATAGCGAATGCCGCGCGCGCCTGATGGCCGCGCGCGGCTCCCCCACCCGATACACCGAACAGAAGAGCACCTTATGGGCAAGGCAACCGGTTTTCTGGAGTTCGAACGCCGCCACGAGGCGTACGAAGCACCGCTCACGCGCGTGAAGCACTACAAGGAATTCGTCGCGGCGCTGACCGACGCGGACGCGAAGGTCCAGGGCGCGCGCTGCATGGATTGCGGCATCCCGTTCTGCAACAACGGCTGCCCGGTCAACAACATCATCCCGGACTTCAACGATCTCGTTTACCGCCAGGACTGGCAGCAGGCGATCGAAGTCCTGCACTCGACCAACAACTTCCCGGAATTCACGGGCCGCATCTGCCCGGCGCCGTGCGAAGCGGCCTGCACGCTCGGGATCAACAACGATCCGGTCGGCATCAAGTCGATCGAGCACGCGATCATCGACAAGGCCTGGGCGGAAGGCTGGGTGAAGCCGCTGCCGGCCGAACACAAGACGGGCAAGAAGGTCGCGGTCGTCGGTTCGGGCCCCGCGGGCCTCGCTGCCTCGCAGCAGCTCGCGCGTGCGGGCCACGACGTGACGGTGTTCGAGAAGAACGACCGCATCGGCGGCCTGCTGCGTTACGGGATTCCCGACTTCAAGCTCGAGAAGTGGCTGATCGATCGCCGCATGCGCCAGATGGAAGCGGAAGGCGTGACGTTCCGTACCAGCGTGTTCATCGGCAAGGAGCCGCTGCCCGAATCGATCGGCAGCCTCGCGAAGGAAACCATCTCGCCGGACACGCTGAAGGAAGAATTCGACGCGGTCGTGATCGCCGGCGGTTCGGAAACGCCGCGCGACCTGCCGGTACCGGGCCGCGAGCTCGCGGGCGTCCATTTCGCGATGGACTTCCTGCCGCAGCAGAACCGCGTGAACGCGGGCGACAAGCTCGCCGACCAGCTGCTCGCGAAGGGCAAGCACGTGATCGTGATCGGCGGCGGCGATACGGGTTCGGACTGCGTCGGCACGTCGAACCGTCACGGCGCGAAGCAGGTCACGCAGTTCGAGCTGCTGCCGCAGCCGCCGGAAGAGGAAAACAAGCCGCTCGTGTGGCCGTACTGGCCGATCAAGCTGCGTACGTCGTCGTCGCACGAGGAGGGCTGCGAGCGTGACTGGGCGGTCGCGACGAAGCGTCTCGAAGGCAAGAACGGCAAGGTCGAGAAGCTGATCGCGGTGCGTGTCGAGTGGAAGGACGGCAAGATGCAGGAAGTGCCGGGTTCCGAGTTCGAGATGAAGGCCGATCTCGTGCTGCTCGCGATGGGCTTCACGCAGCCGGCCGCGCCGGTGCTCGACGCGTTCGGCGTCGCGAAGGATGCGCGCGGCAATGCACGCGCGACGACCGAAGGCGACCGTTCGTACTACACGTCGGTCGACAAGGTGTTCGCGGCAGGCGACATGCGTCGCGGCCAGTCGCTCGTGGTGTGGGCGATCCGCGAAGGCCGCCAGTGCGCGCGCTCGGTCGATGCGTACCTGATGGGCCATTCGGAACTGCCGCGCTGAGCTGAATCGCGCGAGCGGGTTTCGACCAAAGCCGGGCGTCCGAGAGGGCGCCCGGTTTTTTTATGGCTGCGCGCGGTCGATGTCGTTGCCGCGGCGTCGGCCCGGATGGTCGGGGCGCAAGCATTCGAAGCGCCCTGACGCTCACCGGCGGGTGCCGGGCGAGCGTGAACCGGTCGGCCGGGCCCGCAGCGGCGCCGCATCGTCGCCCCGCATTTTCGCGAAGCGTCGTCTAACCTGATGACATTCGGCCTCGATTTTTCGTCATCTCAATTCCTTTCGTTTTGTAATAATCCTTGAAAACTGTCATATCATGTCGCCCCTCGGGCCGCGTTCGCGGTCGCCGCACATGACTGACCCTATTTACAAGGACTCTGGATGGAAGCATTCGTGCATGGGCTGATCGACGCCGTCAATGGCGTGTTGTGGAACTACGTGCTGATCGCGCTGCTGCTCGGCGCCGGTGCGTGGTTCACGTTGCGGTTCCGGATGATCCAGCTGAAGGCGCTGTTCCTCAGCATGAAGCTGGTCGGCAGCAAGGGCGAACCGGGCAGCATCTCGTCGTTCCAGGCGTTCGCGACCGGGCTCGCGAGCCGCGTCGGCACCGGCAATATCGCCGGCGTCGCGGTCGCGCTGACGGTCGGCGGGCCGGGCGCGATCTTCTGGATGTGGATGACCGCGCTGGTCGGGATGTCGTCCGCGTTCGTCGAGGCGACGCTCGCGCAGATCTTCAAGGTATCGCACCCG
Organism: Burkholderia sp. 9777_1386; assembly: GCF_015712265.1. Classification (NCBI taxonomy): domain Bacteria; kingdom Pseudomonadati; phylum Pseudomonadota; class Betaproteobacteria; order Burkholderiales; family Burkholderiaceae; genus Burkholderia; species Burkholderia sp. 9777_1386. Next base: position 73,040 of record NZ_JACCQB010000018.1, read on the forward strand.
GACGGCAGCTATCGCGGCGGCCCCGCGTACTACATCCAGACGGGCCTGCGCTCGCGCGGCTTCGGTGTGCTGTTCTCGCTGTCGCTGATCCTCGCGTTCGGCTTCGTGTTCAACGCGGTACAGGCCAATGCGATTGCCGATGCATTCCATACGTCGTTCGGCTGGCGTCGCGAGACGGTCGGCCTCGGTCTCGTGCTGCTGTCCGCGCCGATCATCTTCGGCGGCATCCGCCGCATCGCGACGGTCGCGCAGGTGATCGTGCCGCTGATGGCGATCGGCTACCTCGCGCTCGCGGTCTACGCGGTCGCGACGCACATCACGCTGGTGCCCGGCGTGATCGCGTTGATCGTGAAGAGCGCGTTCGGCCTCGAGCAGGCGGCCGGCGGCCTGACCGGCTACGCGGTCAGCCAGGCGATCGCGATCGGCGTGAAGCGCGGGCTGTTCTCGAACGAGGCGGGGATGGGCAGCGCGCCGAACGCGGCCGCGACCGCGAGCACGCGCCATCCCGTCACGCAGGGGCTGATCCAGATGCTCGGCGTGTTCGTCGACACGATCGTGATCTGCAGCGCGACCGCATTCGTGATCCTGCTGTCGGGCCAGTACGAACTCGGCACCGGGATGGAGGGCGCGGCGCTCACGCAGCGCGCGATCTCGAGCCACGTCGGTGACTGGGGCGGCATCTACATGGCCGTCGCGATCTTCTTCCTCGCGTTCTCGTCGGTGATCGGCAACTACGCGTATGCGGAAGGCAACGTCGAATTCATCACGAAGCGGCGCGGCGTGCTGCCGCTGTTCCGCATCGCCGTGCTCGGCATGGTGATGTTCGGCAGCGTCGGGCAACTGCCGCTCGTGTGGGCGATGGCCGATACGAGCATGGGCTTGATGGCGATCATCAACCTGATCGCGATCCTCGCGCTCGGCAGGTACGCGCACGCCGCATGGGCCGACTATCGCCGCCAGCGCGCGGCCGGCGTCGCCGATCCGGTGTTCACGCGCAACACGATCCCCGAACTCGCGCGCGTGCTGCCGGCCGACGTGTGGGGCGAGCACGGCCCGCTGCCGCAGCGTCCGCCGTCGGCCGACGCGGTGGCCGAAGTGCGCGTGACGGTGCGCGAGTCATGAACGGCGACCGGCTCCGTGCGTTCGTCGCGCTGATGCCCGATGCGGCATCGCGCGACGCGCTGCACGCGTTGCCGGTCACCCGTGGCGCGCGGCGCCCGCCGCCCGCGCAACTGCACATGACGCTCGCGTTCATCGGCGCAATCGAGCGGGAACGGTGCGACGCGCTGGCCGCGCACCTGCCGGCGCTCGCGGCCGCGCATGCGTTGCCGCCGATGCCGGTCGAGCGGATCGCGTGGTGGCCGAGCCTGCCGCGCGCGAGGCTGATCGTCGCGGAACTCGCGGTCGATGCTGCGTGCGTCGCGTTGAATGCGGGACTGGCCGCGCTGCTGCGCGAACTCGGCGTGCCGGCCGACCGCCGGCCGTTCCGGCCGCACGTGACGCTCGCGCGGTTGCCGCACGATGCGGTCGGCCAGCCCGCGCACGGCGGCGCGCCGGGGCGGCCCGTCGACGTGCGTGTCGAAGCGCTGACGCTGTTCGAAAGCCGGCTGTCGCATGAAGGCGTGTCGCACCGGCCGATCGTGTCGGTGCCGATCGCGCGTGCGGACGACAGCGTCGGCGCGTAGGGCGCGTCCGCAAGCCTGTCCCTGGCGCGGCCCTAGCGGTCGTAGCGCGCGAGCGTCAGGCCCGCCAGATCGATCTCCGGCGCGCGCCCGGTGACGAGATCCGCGACCACCTTTCCCGAACCCATCGACATGGCCCAGCCCGTCGAGCCGTGGCCGACGTTGAGCCAGAGGCCGTCGATGCCGCTCGCGCCGAGCAGTGGCGGTCCGTCGGGCGTCATCGGCCGGCGGCCGACCCAGAAACGCGCCGACGCGCGATCGGCCGCATGCGGGAACCAGTCGTCGAGCACCTTCATCAGCGTGTCGAGCGCCTGCTGCCGCAGCGCCGCGTGGCGGTTGCCGAGCTCCGCGGTGCCGGCGACGCGCAGCGTCGGGCCGAAGCGCGTGATCGCCGTCTTCAGCGATTCGTCCATCAGCGCGGCGCATGGGGCCTTTTCATCGTCGACGACCGCGAGCGTGGCCGAGTAGCCCTTCACCGGATACAGCGGCACGTCGATGCCGAGCGGTCGCAGCAGGCCCGCGCTGTCGACGCCGAGTGCGACGACGATCGCATCGGCGGCGAGCAGCGCATCGCGTCGGGCGGCGGCGCCCGCGTCGAGCGAGTCGATCCGCACGCCGCGCACCTCACCGCCCGCGACATCGAGCGCTCGAATCGCGGTGCGAAACCGGAACGTCACGCCGTTCGCTTCGCACCGCGCCCGCAGTTCTCGCGTGAAGCGTGCGCAGTCGCCCGCTTCGTCGTCGGGCAGGTAGATGCCGCCGACGGGCGCCTGCCGCGCCCAGCGCAGGCCTGGCTCGATCGCGGTGCAGCCGGCCGCGTCGAGTTCGCGAAACGCGATGCCGGCATCGCGCAGCACCTTCAGCGCGGGCTGCACCATCTCGACGTCGAACGCGCTGCGCAGCAGTTGCAGGTAGCCGCGGCTCGCGCCGTAGTCGAACGGATAACGGTCGCGAAACGCATGCAGGCACGCGCGGCTGTAATACGCGATGCGCTGCATCCGCTGCTTGTTCACGCGGAACCGCTCGAATTCGCATTCGCGCAGCCAGCGCGCGATCCAGCGCCACTGCGCGGCGTCGAGCGTCGGCCGGAAGATCAGCGGCGACGCAGGCTTGAACAGGTACTTGAGGATCTTGCCGGGCATCCCGGGCGCGGCCCACGGCGTCACGTAGCCGGGCGCGATCACGCCCGCGTTGCCGAGGCTCGTCGCTTGCGCGACGTCGGCCTCGCGTTCGATCACGGTGACGTCGCAGCCTGCTTCGCGCAGGTGCCAGGCGGTGGTGACGCCGATCACGCCGGCGCCGAGAACGATCACGTGCATGCGGTGTCCGGAACGGGGCGGTGGCTCACGACGCGATGGCCGGATCGTCGGCGAGCGACTTGCCGCGCGTTTCCGGCAGCACGAGCGCCGCGACGATCACGAGCAGGTAGCCGCCGCCCGCGACGAGGCCGATCGCCTTCACGAGCGACATCGATTGCGACAGCGCGCCGACGAGGATCGGGAAGAACGAGCCGAGCCCGCGGCCGAGGTTGTAGCAGAAGCCCTGGCCCGAGCCGCGGATCGCGCCCGGATACAGCTCCGACAGATACGCGCCGACGCCCGCGAAGATGCCCTGCACGACGATGCCGAGCGGAAAGCCGAGCAGCAGCATCGCGGTATCGGTGATCGGCAGCATCGTGTACGCCATGCCGAGCGAGAACGAGCCGACCGCGAACAGGATGAACGACGCACGGCGGCCGAGCCGGTCAGAGAGCATCGCGCCGACCACGTAGCCGACGAACGAACCGACGATCAGCACGACCAGATAGCCGCTCGTGTTGAACACCGACAGATGGCGCACGGTTTTCAGATAGGTGGGCAGCCACGTCGTGATCGCGTAGTAGCCGCCGAGCATGCCGGTGCACAGCGCGCTGCCGAACAGCGTCGCGCGCAGGTGCGGCGGCGAGAAGATCTCGAGGAAGTGGCCCGACACGCGGCCTTCGTCGCGCGCGCGGCGGGTGGCCGTATAGATGTCGGGATCGCTGACGTTGCGGCGGATGTACAGGATCCACAGGGCGGGCACGATGCCGATCCAGAAGCACGCGCGCCACGCGATCTGCTCGGGCAGCAGCGCGAAGAACGCCCAGTAAAGGATCGCGGCCGCGCCCCAGCCGAACGACCAGCTGCTCTGCACGGTGCCGACGGCCTTCGCGCGATGCTCGGGCGAGCGGATCGTCTCGGCCATCATGATCGTCACGACCGACCATTCGCCGCCGAAGCCGAAACCCTGCAGCGTGCGCGTCGCGAGCAACTGCCAGAACGAATGCGTGAAGCCGGACAGGCACGTGAACAGCGCGAACGTCGCGATCGTCCACTGCAGCATGCGCACGCGGCCGTAGCGGTCGGCGAGGATGCCGGCGACCCAGCCGCCGATCGCCGACGAGATCAGCGAACTGGTCGCGATCATCCCGGCCTCGCTCTTCGTCATGCCCCAGGTGGCGATCAGCGTCGGAATCAGGAACGAATAGATCATGAAGTCGAACGCGTCGACCGCATAGCCGCCGAATCCGGCGTACAGCGTCCGGCGCTCGCGCGTCGACAATTCGTTGAACCACTGGAATGCCTGCATGCTTGTCGCCCCCTCTCGTCTTGTCTCGTCCCGCGCTGCCGCGTCGCGGTTATTTTACGGGCGCGCTCGCGCACGCCAAAAAGGCGGATGCAGGTTCGTGCGGAACGGCAGGCAGACGGGGCGACGCATCAGAGCGTCAGGCCGCCGTCGACGTGGATGACCTGGCCGGTGATCTGTCGCGCCGCGTCCGACAGCAGGAACGCGATCAGCGCGGCGACGTCGTCGGGTTCGGCGATCCGGCCGAGCGGCGTCGCCTGTTCGGCCTGCGCCCAGGCCGCGGCGTTGCCGGCGCTCGGGCCGTGGTCCTTGCGCGTGAAGCCCGGCGCGACCGCATTGACGGTGATGCCGCGCGCGGCGAATTCGGCGGCGGCGGTACGCACCAGCGATTCGAGCGCGGCTTTCGCGGCGGCGGTCGCCGCGAACGGCGCATCGGCGCGGTAGCGGTGCGCGACGAACGAACTGACCGCGACGATCCGCGGCGCGATCGATGCTTCGAGCAGCGGCCGCGCGCGGCCCGCGAGCGCGGAGAACGCACCGGGCATCGCCGCGAACGCGGACGCGAGCGCATCCGCCGAGAGTTCGGAAAAGGATTGCCGCGCGGCGAAGCCGGCGTTCGCGACGAGCTGGTCGAGCCCGCCGAAGCGGGTGGCGACGGCATCGACGAGCGTGGCAGCCACGCCGGGCTCAGCGAGATCGCCGGTCAACGTCACGCATTCCGCGCCGGCCGCCGTGCACGCCTGGGCGACTGCTGCGAGCCGCGCGCGTGCCGCATCGTCCGCGCCGCGCGCATGCAGCGCCAGCGCGACGCCGGGCGCCGCGAGCCGCCGCGCGAGCGCCGCGCCGATCCCCGACCCCGCGCCGGTGATCAGCGCGATCCGGGCGACGTGCGCGGCGCGTGCGTTCACGCGGCGACCTTGTCGTCGCTGCTCACGCGCTCGACGTTGATCGTGCCGACGTGGAACGCGGCCAGCGATTCGCGGTGCGCGATGCTGACGATCGCGGCCTTCGGCAGCCGTTCGGCGAACAGGTGATAGAGGCGGGCTTCGTTGTCGGCGTCGAGCGCGCTGGTCGCCTCGTCGAGGAACAGGAAGTCGGGCTTGTGCAGCAGCACGCGCGCGCCGGCCAGACGCTGCTGTTCGCCCGGCGACAGCACGCGGGTCCAGTGCGCGGTTTCGTCGAGGCGCTCGACGTAATCCTCGAGACGGCACGCGCGCAGCGCATCGCGGCATGCTTCATCGCTGAACGTGTCGGGCGTCGCCGGGTAGGTGAGCGCGGCCTTCAGCGTGCCGATCGGCAAATAGCTGGTTTGCGGCACGAACATCATCCGCGCACCGACCGGCGCGTCGATCGCGCCGTCGCCGAACGGCCACAGCCCCGCGAGCGCGCGCATGAACGTGCTCTTGCCGGAACCGGACTTGCCGACCACGAGCCAGCGCGAGCCGGGCTCGATCGTGACGTCGCCGATGTTCGCGAGCGCGTTGCCGTTCGGCAGCGCGAGCTTGAGCGACGACGTGGACAGCTTCGCGGCGTCGATGTAGTGCAGGTTGATGCCGCCGTGCTCGGTCGCGGGCGACAGGCTTTCCTTCAGGTGCGACGTGCCCATCACGCGCTTGAATTCGCGCAGACGGTTGACGGTGGCGCGCCATTCGACGAGGGTCGAGTAGCTGTTGATGAACCACGAGAACGAATCGCTGACGGTGCCGAACGCGGACGAGATCTGCATCAGCACGCCGAACGAGAACGCACCGGCAAAGTAGCGCGGCGCGGCGACGACGAGCGGGAAGATGATCGCGATCTGCCCGTAGAAGCTCAGCACGAACGTGAGCCGCTTCGTGTACTTCATCACGCGCCACCAGTTGTCGCGGATGCGCATGAAGAGGCTCTGCGCGTTGCCGGCCTCGGTCTTCTCGCCGTCGTAGAACGCGATCTGCTCGGCGTTCTCGCGCACGCGGATCAGCCCGAAGCGGAAATCGGCCTCGACGCGCTGCTGCTGGTAGTTGATCGACACGAGCGGATGACCGACCTTCTGGATGATCAGCGAGCCGATCACCGCGTACAGCGCGGCCGCCCACACCATGTAGCCGGGAATCGCGATCGGCGTCGCGCCGAGCGTGAACGTCAGCGCGCCGGCGAGCGACCACAGGATCGTGATGAACGACACGAGCGTGACGACCGTCGACAGCAGGTCGAGCGACAGCGCGAGCGTCGTGGTCGCGAACGACTGGAGGTCGTCGGTGATCCGCTGGTCGGGGTTGTCGGCGAGGCGGTCACGCTCGATCCGGTAGAACGCGCGATCGCCGAGCCACTGGCCGAGAAAGCGGTCGGTGAGCCACTGGCGCCAGCGGAAGCCGAGCATCTGGCGCAGGTAGCGGCCGTAGACGGCGAGGATGATGAAGCCGAACGCGAGCGCGGAGAACTGCATCAGCAGGTTCGGGAAGTCGTGGACGTCCTTCGACTGCAGCGCGTTGTAGAACTGCGCGTTCCACTTGTTCAGCTTGACGTTGATCCAGACCACGCAGAGGTTGATCGCGATGATCGTGACCAGCAACCCCCACGCGATTTTCCATTCGGACGATACCCAGTAGGGCTTGATGAGGCTCCATGCGGATACCGGGCGCTCGTCCTGCGGCGCGTCGGAGGCGGAGCGGACGGGATCGATCGATTGGGTCATGTGCTTCCTGATGATGAGCCGGCGCGCGGGCCGGGCGAAACCGGGCGCGCGCCGCGATACGGCATGCCGGGGCGCGGCGCCGACGGACGGCGGGCGTCCGGATGGTCGCCCGTGCGTCTTAAACGGCACTTAAAAACCGGCGGTGACGCGGCAACCGGCCGCTCGCGCGGCCGGCCTGCGGGCATTGTGCCAGAGCGGCGCGGCGCGCCGGCGAATTTGCCGCAAGGGGGACAGTTTGCGGCGCTTTCCGCTTTTATGGTCTAATGGCCGACGACGAAACAGGGGTGCTTCGTGGCGCGGCCGGCAGATGTTCCGGGCAGCGCGGCGAGGCTGAGAAAGACCCTTCGCACCCGATCCGGGTAATACCGGCGAGGGAAGTTTCTGATCCCGCCGGGCCGCGCTGGCCGCCATCCCACATGGTCAGCGCCCGAGTCCCGCCCGGCCGGCCTTTGCTGCCGGTTTCGTCCTTTTGGGTACGCGCATTGCGCGTTACGGAAGGAATGATGACCGCACAATCTTCAGTCTTTTGCATGGTTCCCGGCCCGATGTCGCGTGCGTTCGCATGCGGTGGCGCGTGCACGTCGACGCTCGTCGCGCGTGACCGCGCGGAGGGCGCGCGATGAACGTCCGGGATGCACGACCCGATTTCGCGGTACTCGGCGGCGGCCTCGCCGGCCGCCTGATCGCGTGGCGGCTCGCGGGTGACGGGCATCGCGTCGCGCTCTACGAGCGCGGCGGGCCGGACGGCGAGCAGTCGGCCGCGTGGATCGCGGCCGCGATGCTCGCGCCGCTCGCGGAAGCGGCGAGCGCGGAGCTGCTGATCACCGAGCTCGGCGCCGCGTCGCTCGCGCGCTGGCCGCAGTGGCTCGCGGAACTGCCCGAACCCGTCTTCTTCCAGCATCGCGGCACGCTCGTCGTCTGGCATCACGCGGACCGCGCGGAGGCGCCGCTGTTCGAGCGGCGCGTGCGCGCGAACGCGCCGGCCGAGTTGTTCGACGGCGGTTTCGTGACGCTGGCCGGTGCGCAGGTCGACGCGGCCGAACCCGCGCTCGCGGGCCGCTTCGCGCGCGGGCTGATGCTGCCGCGCGAAGGCCAGCTCGACAACCGCCAGGCGCTGCGCGCGCTCGCCGCGGGCCTCGCCGAACGCGGCGTCGCGCTGCACTGGCACGCGGCGGTCGACGACGCGAACCTGCCCGCCGCGCATGTCACGATCGATTGTCGCGGGCTCGGCGCGAAACCCGCGCTGCCCGCGTTGCGCGGCATCCGCGGCGAAGTCGCGCGCGTGCACGCGCCGGGCATCGGGCTCACGCGGCCCGTGCGGCTGCTGCATCCGCGCTACCCGCTGTACATCGCACCGAAGCAGGACGATCTCTATGTGATCGGCGCGACCGAGGTGGAGGGCGAGGACATGTCGCCCGTGAGCGTGCGTTCCGCGCTCGAACTGCTGAGCGCGGCGTTCTCCGTGCATCCGGCGTTCGGCGAAGCGCGCATCCTCGAACTCAACGCGCAGTGCCGGCCGACGCTGCCCGATCATCGTCCGGCGGTGATCTGGGACGGCGCATCGACGCTCGCCGTCAACGGCCTGTACCGGCACGGCTTCATGATCGCGCCGGAAGTCGCGCAGGCGGCCGTCGCGTGCGCGCAGGCCGCGCTCGGCGGCACGCTCGGCGATCCCGACGCATTTGCCGCATGGCGCGCCACCGCGCGCTGGCCGACGCTTCTCCATCACCGCAACGACGCGCACCAGCCGGCCTGACGCGCGCCGCCGACCGAATTCGACCCAGCCTCATGGATATCCAGATCAATCAACAGACCCTGACGTTGCCCGACGGCGCGACGGTGGCCGACGCGCTCGCCGCGTACGGCGCGCGTCCGCCGTACGCGGTGGCGCTGAACGGCAATTTCGTCGCGCGTACGCAGCATGCGGCGCGCGCGCTCGCGGCGGGCGACCGGCTCGACGTCGTGCACCCCGTCGCGGGCGGCTGAGCGCCGCCGGTTCGTCCCCGCTCTTCCAGGAAAACGACATGACGTCCCCCACCTCCGCCGACACGCTGACGCTGTACGGCGAAACCTTCGCAAGCCGCGTGCTGCTCGGCACGTCGCGCTATCCGTCGCTGCAGTCGCTGTCCGATTCGATCGCCGCGTCGCGCCCCGGGATGGTGACGGTCGCGCTGCGCCGCCAGATGACGGGCGGCACGGCCGAAGCCGGCTTCTTCGACCTGCTCAAGCGCCACGCGGTGCCGCTGCTGCCGAACACGGCCGGCTGCCAGACCGTCGCCGAAGCCGTGACCACCGCGCACATGGCGCGCGAGGTCTTCGGCACCGACTGGATCAAGCTCGAGCTGATCGGCGACGACTACACGCTGCAGCCCGACCCGGTCGGGCTGATCGATGCCGCCGCGCAACTGGTCAAGGACGGGTTCAAGGTGCTGCCGTACTGCACCGAGGATCTCGTGATCGGCCGGCGCCTGCTCGACGTCGGCTGTGAGGCGCTGATGCCGTGGGGCGCGCCGATCGGCACCGGCAAGGGCGTCGTGAATCCGTACGGCCTGCGCGTGCTGCGCGAACGGCTGCCGGACGTGCCGCTGATCGTCGACGCGGGGCTCGGCGTGCCGTCGCACGCGTGCCAGGTGATGGAGTGGGGTTTCGACGGCGTGCTGCTGAATACGGCCGTGTCGCAGGCGACGCACCCGGAGATCATGGCGCGCGCGTTTGCGCAGGGCGTCGAGGCCGGCCGTGCCGCGTATCTCGCCGGCCCGATGGATGCGCGCGAAACCGCGCACGCGAGCACGCCGGTCGTCGGGATGCCGTTCTGGCATCAGGACGGAGGCGGCGCATGAGCGCGCGCTTCGCCGATGCGTTCTGGCCGCCGGCCGACGAGCTGGCCGAAGCGGCCGAGCGGATTCGCGCGCGGCTCGGCGACTGGCCGGACGGCGCGGCGCCGTGGCGGCTCTGCGTGGCGGCGCCCGACGTGCCGGCCGATGGCGACGTGCTGATCGTGTCGGCCGGCGATCGCGCCGCGCAGGCGCGTGCGTCGGCCGTGTCGCGGCCAGCGTCGCCCGATGCGGTGGCGATCGAATTCGACGAGCGCAGCGCCGTGCTGCATGCGGCGGGCGTGCGCTACGCGCTGGACGCCGCGCATCCGCTCGCGGACGACTGGATCGCGGCGCTTGCCGCATTCCTCGATTGCGGCTTCGCACCGGTCGACGCGCTGGTTCTCGCGCTGGCGTGGCGCGACGGCGACGAGACGCACGCCGCCGACGCATGGCCGGTCGATGCCGAGCGATTCCCGCGCGTCGCCGGGCTGCCGCCCGCGCCGGAGCCGGCGTTCCCGCCGTGCCCCGCGCAACTCGGCCTCTATCCGGTCGTGCCGAGCGCCGAATGGGTCGAACGCGTGCTCGATGGCGGCGCGCGAACCGTGCAATTGCGCGTGAAAGATGCGACGCCGGACGCACTCCGTCAAGAAATCGCGCGCGCGGTCGCGGCCGGGCGCCGCTATCCCGATGCGCGCGTGTTCATCAACGATCACTGGCAGATCGCCGCAGAAGAGGGGGCGTACGGGGTACATCTCGGTCAGGAGGACCTCGAAACGGCCGATCTGGCCGCGATCGCGCGCGCGGGCCTGCGGCTCGGACTGTCGAGCCACGGTTATTACGAGATGTTGCGGGCGCTGCACGAACGGCCGAGCTACCTCGCGCTCGGCCCCGTGTACGCGACCGCGACCAAGGCCGTCGCCGCGCCGCCGCAGGGTTTGGCGCGGATTGCCCGCTACGCGCGCTTCGCCGGCGCGCGGGCGCCGCTGGTCGCGATCGGTGGGGTGGGGCTCGACGCGCTGCCGGCCGTGCTGGCGACGGGCGTCGGCAGCGTCGCGGTGGTCAGCGCGGTCACGGGCTCGGCCGACTATCGGACGGCGCTTATTGCACTGCAGCAGTGCTTTGCCGGACAATTTGACAATCGTTGACCGGAGGGCCCGGAACGGCGTCACGACATCATTCCAATGCAGGCCCTATAATTCGGCGTTCTGCGTAAAAGGACTGTCAGCTCCGTGAGCCCCACTCCTACCGAGACCCTGCTGGAACTTCGCGACGTCGACTTTGGCTACGGCGACCGCCTCGTCCTGTCCAACCTGAACCTGCGCTTCGGGCGCGGGCAGGTCGTCGCGGTCATGGGCGGCTCGGGTTGCGGCAAGACCACCGTGCTGCGCCTGATCGGCGGCCTCGTGCGCGCACGCCGCGGCCAGGTGCTGTTCGACGGCGCCGATGTCGGCGCGCAAACGCGCGACGGGCTGTATGCGTTGCGCCGCAAGATGGGCATGCTGTTCCAGTTCGGCGCGTTGTTTACCGACATGTCGGTGTTCGAGAACGTCGCGTTCGCGCTGCGCGAACATACCGATCTGCCCGAAGACCTGATCCGCGACCTCGTGCTGATGAAGCTCAACGCGGTCGGGCTGCGCGGCGCGCGCGACCTGATGCCGTCCGAGGTGTCGGGCGGGATGGCGCGCCGCATCGCGCTGGCACGCGCGATCGCGCTCGATCCGCAGCTCATCATGTACGACGAGCCGTTCGCGGGCCTCGATCCGATCTCGCTCGGCATCACCGCGAACCTGATCCGCACGCTGAACCAGGCGCTCGGCGCGACGTCGATCCTCGTCACGCACGACGTGCCGGAATCGTTCGCGATCGCCGATTACGTGTATTTTCTGGCCAATGGCGGCGTGCTCGCGCAGGGTACGCCCGACGAGCTGCGCGCGTCGACCGATCCGAGCGTGCGGCAATTCATCGACGGCGCGCCGGACGGCCCGTTCAAATTTCATTACACGAGCCCGCCGCTCGCGGCGGATTTCGGGCTCGGCGGAGGGCGCGCATGATCAGCGCGATCGGACGTTACGTCATCGGCGGCCTCGAGCGCGCGGGCTACGGCACGCGCCTGTTCGTGCGCCTCGTGCTGGAATTCTTCCCGCTGCTGCGCCGGCCGCGGCTGGTCACGAAGCAGATCCACTTCCTCGGCAACTATTCGTTCGTGATCATCGCCGTGTCGGGGCTGTTCGTCGGCTTCGTGCTCGGGCTGCAGGGCTATTACACGCTGAACCGCTACGGTTCCGAGCAGGCGCTCGGCCTGCTGGTCGCGCTGTCGCTCGTGCGCGAGCTCGGGCCGGTCGTCACCGCGCTGCTGTTCGCGGGCCGCGCGGGCACGTCGCTCACGGCCGAGATCGGCCTGATGAAGGCCGGCGAGCAGCTCACCGCGCTCGAGATGATGGCGGTCGACCCGATCAAGAACGTGATCGCGCCGCGCATGTGGGCGGGCATCATCGCGATGCCGCTGCTGGCCGCGATCTTCAACGCGGTCGGCGTGCTCGGCGGTTATTTCGTCGGCGTCGTGCTGATCGGCGTCGATCCGGGCGCGTTCTGGTCGCAGATGCAGGGCGGGGTCCAGGTCTGGGCCGACGTCGGCAACGGCGTGATCAAGAGCATCGTGTTCGGCTTCGCCGTGACCTTCATTGCGCTGTACCAGGGGTATGAAGCGAAGCCCACGCCCGAGGGCGTGTCGCGCGCGACCACCAAGACGGTCGTGTTCGCGTCGCTCGCCGTACTCGGCCTCGATTTCCTGCTGACCGCGCTGATGTTCAGCTAAGCCTCAGCCAAGCCAAATTTTGGGATGACGATGAAAAAGACTGCTCTCGACTTCTGGGTCGGCCTGTTCGTGGTGGTGGGCTTCCTTGCGGTGCTGTTCCTGGCGCTGAAGGTCGGCAACATGAGCTCGCTGTCGTTTCAGCCGACCTACTCGGTGAGAATGAAATTCGACAATATCGGCGGGCTGAAGCCGCGCGCGGCCGTGAAGAGCGCCGGCGTCGTGGTCGGCCGCGTGAAGTCGATCGGCTTCGACACGAACACGTACCAGGCGCTCGTCACGATCGACGTCGACGGCCAGTACCAATTCCCGAAGGATTCGTCGGCGAAGATCCTGACGTCGGGCCTGCTCGGCGAGCAATATATCGGCCTCGATCCGGGCGGCGACACCGAAATGCTGAAGGCGGGCGATACGATCACGATGACGCAATCGGCGATCGTGCTCGAGAACCTGATCGGCCAGTTCCTGTACAGCAAGGCCGCCGATGCGGGCGGTGCGAAGCCGGCAGCCGGCGCATCGGCCGCGCCGGCCGCGCCTGCGCCGGTGGCGGTGCCGGCGTCGGCGGTGTCCGGTTCAGCCGGCCAATAACCACACGAGAGAAAACAAGAGGGTAATGACCATGCACACGATCCGCATCAGGCGCGCCGCGCTGGCGGTAGCGGCAGTCGCCGCGTTGAGCGGCTGCGCGACCGTGCAGACGCCGACCAAGGGCGATCCGCTCGAAGGCTTCAACCGGACGATGTACAAGTTCAACGACACGGTCGACACGTACGCGCTGAAACCGGTCGCGAAGGGCTACCAGTACGTGGTGCCGCAGCCGGTGCGCGACAGCGTGACGAACTTCTTCTCGAACATCGGCGACGTCTACATCGCGGCGAACAACATCGTGCAGTTGCGCATCGCGGACGGCGTCGGTGACATCATGCGCGTCGTGATCAACACGGTGTTCGGCGTCGGCGGTCTGTTCGACGTCGCGACGATCGCGAAGCTGCCGAAGCACACGGCCGACTTCGGGATCACGATGGGCCGCTACGGCATGCCGTCGGGCCCGTATCTCGTGCTGCCGCTGCTCGGCCCGAGCACGCTGCGTGACACGGCCGGCCTCGGCGTCGACTACGTCGGCAACCCGCTTACCTACGTGAAGCCGGATGGCCTGAGCTGGGGCCTGTTCGGCGTGAACCTCGTCAACACGCGTGCGAACCTGCTCGGCGCGGGCGACGTGCTGGACGCCGCGGCGCTCGACAAGTATTCGTTCGTGCGCAACGCGTACCTGCAGCGCCGTCAGGCGCTGATCAGCAACGCCCGCGGCGAGGCCGCCGTAACGTCGAACAACGACGCGCTGCCGAAGTACGACCTGCCGGAAGACGGCGCGGCACCGGCGGCAGCCGGCGCGGCCGGTACCGCGGGTGCGGCGGCGGTGGGCGGTGCGGCGCCGGCGGGCGCATCGGGCGCGGCGGTTGCTGCGCCGGCGTCGGGCACGGCCGAATCGCCGAACCCGGCCAGCGAGACGAACGTGCCGGCGATGCAGGTGGCGCCGCCGTCGCCGGGCGGGTTCCGGTTCCCGAGCATCCGGCTGCACTGACGGACTTACATTCGTTACAGCCGGAAACGATTCAGTCGGTAGCGTACGCGAACTTGCGCGTAAGCTACCTGCTCCAACCTTCGCATCGACTCATTCATGCAGGCCACTATGATGAAAAAACTGTTCCTGATCCCCGTTTTCGCGGCGCTGTTCTCGTTCGGCAGCGCAGCTCACGCGCAAGTCGACCAGTCGAACCCGCAGGCGCTGATCAAGACGGCGACGCAGCAGGTGCTCGACGAAGTCAAGCAGCAGACGATCAAGCAGGGCGACACCAACCGCATCATCTCGATCGTCAACAAGGACATCCTGCCGTACACCGATTTCCGCCGCACCACGCAGCTCGCGATGGGCCGCAACTGGCGCACGGCGACGGCCGAGCAGCAACAGCAGGTTCAGGAGCAGTTCAAGCTGCTGCTGATCCGCACGTATTCGGGCGCGCTCGCGCAGCTGAAGCCGGACCAGCAGATCCAGTACCCGCCGTTCCGTGCGGATCCGGCCGATACCGACGTCGTGGTCAAGACGGTCGCGATGAACAACGGCCAGCCGGTCCAGATCGATTACCGCCTGTACAAGACGGCGAACGGTTGGAAGGTGTATGACCTGAACGTGCTCGGCGCATGGCTGATCCAGACCTACCAGCAGCAGTTCAACGAGAAGATCCAGCAAAGCGGCGTGGAAGGGCTGATCCAGTTCCTGACGCAGCGCAACCAGCAACTTGCCGCCGGCAAGCAAGCGTCGTGAGCGGCTTCGAAGCCGGCTCCTCGCTGACCGTCGCGAGCGCGAAGTCCGCGCTCGCGGCCGGTCTTGCGCGCATCGGTGCGGGCGCAACCGCCGTCGATTGCGCGGCGCTGACGCAGTTCGACTCGTCCGCGCTCGCCGTGCTGCTCGCATGGCAACGTGCCGCCAAAGCGCGCGGCGCGACCCTCGACATCCTCAATCTCCCTCCGAAGCTCGCCAGCCTCGCGCACGCCTACGGCGTCGACGCGCTCATCGAAGGCACCGGGCGACATTGATCCTGTCCGACCGAAGCCTGCCGCGCCAGCCGGCGCGCGCATGCTTCAGGCCGCGCGCCCTCGGCGCCGGCTCCCCCAGCCGGTTTGCCCTATAATCAAGCGTTTTGCGGGGCAGCCAATCGGCGTCCGGCCCCCATTTTCTTTCGCAGCAAGCACAGAATAGGCGTCGCGGCCCTGGCGTCGCGCACAGTCATGTCAGCCATAGAAATCCGTCACGTCAAGAAGCGCTACAAGTCGCTTCAGGCGCTCAAGGGCGTCAGCCTGTCGGTCGAGGAAGGCGAGTTTTTCGGTCTGCTCGGCCCCAACGGCGCAGGCAAGACCACGCTCATCAGTATCCTCGCCGGGCTCGCCCGGGCCGACGAAGGCAGTATCTCGGTGCGCGGTCACGACGTCGTCCAGGACTTCCGCAATGCGCGCCGCGCGCTCGGCGTCGTGCCGCAGGAACTCGTTTTCGACCCGTTCTTCACCGTCCGCGAGACGCTGCGGATCCAGTCCGGCTACTTCGGGCTGCGCCGCAACGACGACTGGATCGATGAAGTGATGGCCAATCTCGATCTCACCGAGAAAGCCGACGCGAACATGCGCGCGCTGTCGGGCGGGATGAAGCGCCGCGTGCTCGTCGCGCAGGCGCTCGTGCACCGGCCGCCGGTGATCGTGCTCGACGAGCCGACCGCCGGCGTCGACGTCGAATTGCGCCAGACGCTGTGGAAATTCATCTCGCGCCTGAACCGCGAGGGTCACACGATCGTGCTGACCACCCATTACCTCGAGGAAGCCGAGTCGCTGTGCGACCGCATCGCGATGCTGCGCCGGGGCGAAGTCGTCGCGCTCGACCGCACCGACGCGCTGCTGCGCCGGTTCGCGGGCCTGCAACTGTACCTGCGGTTCGCGACCGGTGCGCTGCCGGCCGAGCTGCGCGGGCTGGAGACCGATCCGGCCGCGCGCGCGCCGGGCGAGCACCTGCTGCGTCTCGGGAGCTACGACGAGGTCGAACGCATCCTCGCGCAATGCCGCGCGGCCGGTTGCACGTTCGACGAGATCGAGGTCCGCAAGGCCGACCTCGAGGATGTGTTCGTCCAGGTGATGAACGGGGCCGAGGTGATCGAGGGGCTGGCATGAATCAACACTCCCCACGCGAACTGCGTTCGCTGACGTCCGAGGGGACGGCCCGGCGCGTGCCGGGAAGCGGGTTTCGCACGCTGTTCTACAAGGAACTGCTGCGTTTCTGGAAGGTGTCGTTCCAGACGGTGCTCGCGCCGATCGTCACCGCGCTGCTGTATCTGACGATCTTCGGCCACGCGCTGTCGGGCCGCGTCGAGGTCTATCCGGGCGTCGAGTACGTGAGCTTTCTCGTGCCGGGCCTCGTGATGATGAGCGTGCTGCAGAACGCGTTCGCGAACAGCTCGTCGTCGCTGATCCAGTCGAAGATCACCGGCAACCTCGTGTTCATGCTGCTGCCGCCGCTGTCGTACCGCGACATCTTCGGCGCGTACGTGCTCGCGTCCGTGGTGCGCGGGCTCGCGGTCGGCACCGGCGTGTTCGTCGTGACGATCTGGTTTATCCCGATGCACTTCGCGGCGCCGCTGTCCATCATCGCGTTCGCGCTGCTCGGCTCGGCGATCCTCGGCACGCTCGGCCTGATCGCCGGGATCTGGGCCGAGAAGTTCGACCAGCTCGCCGCGTTCCAGAACTTCCTGATCATGCCGCTGACGTTCCTGTCCGGCGTGTTCTATTCGACGCACTCGCTGCCGCCCGTGTGGCGCGAAGTGTCGCGTCTCAACCCGTTTTTCTACATGATCGACGGCTTCCGTTTCGGGTTCTTCGGCGCGTCCGACATCAACCCGTTCGCGAGCCTCGCGATCGTCACCGGTTTCTTCGTGCTGCTCGCGCTGATCGCGATGCGGCTGCTCGCGACCGGCTACAAACTGCGTCATTGATATCGTCAGGCCGCGGCCGCCCAGGGCGGCGCGCGCCACAGGAGCCATACACCATGTTGCCGACTCCCGAACAGGTCAAGCAATACATCGCCGGCGGTCTCGCCTGCACGCATCTGGAAGTCGAAGGCGACGGCCAGCATTTCTTCGCGACGATCGTGTCGGCGGCCTTCGAAGGCAAGCGGCCGATCCAGCGGCACCAGCTCGTCTATGCGGCGCTCGGCGATCGCATGAAGCAGGAAATTCACGCGCTCAGCATGAAGACGCTGACGCCCGCCGAATGGCAGAACGCATAAACGGAAATCACTGAGTGCAAGTCACCGTCAACGAGCGCGACGCCGTCCAGAGCGTCGCCACGGCACACCCGGCCGCCAACGGGGAATCGCAGGGACAGGGGATGGACAAACTCGCGATCGAAGGCGGTCGCCGCCTGTCCGGCGAGATCGTCGTGTCGGGCGCGAAGAACGCCGCGCTGCCGATCCTGTGCGCGGGTCTGCTCACCGCCGACCCGGTCGATCTCGACAACGTGCCGAACCTGAAGGACGTGCGCACGACGCTGAAGGTGCTGAACCAGATGGGCGTGAAGAGCGAGACCGACGGCTGCCGCGTGCAGCTCGACGCGTCGCGCGTCGACAACCTCGTCGCGCCGTACGAGCTCGTGAAGACGATGCGCGCGTCGATCCTCGTGCTCGGACCGCTGCTCGCGCGTTTCGGCGAGGCGAAGGTGTCGCTGCCGGGCGGCTGCGCGATCGGCGCGCGACCGGTCGACCAGCACATCAAGGGCCTGCAGGCGATGGGCGCCGAGATCAGCATCGAGCACGGCTTCATCGAGGCGCGCGCGAAGCGCCTGAAGGGCGCGCGCATCGTGACCGACATGATCACGGTGACGGGCACGGAAAACCTGCTGATGGCCGCGACGCTCGCCGACGGCGAGACGGTGATCGAAAACGCCGCGCGCGAGCCGGAAGTGAGCGATCTCGCACACTTGCTGGTCGCGATGGGCGCGAAAATCGACGGCATCGGCACCGATCGCCTCGTGATCCAGGGCGTCGAGCGGCTGCACGGCGCGCGTCATGCGGTGATCCCCGACCGGATCGAGGCCGGCACGTTCCTGTGCGCGGTCGCGGCGGCCGGCGGCGACGTGATGCTGACGGGCGTGCGCCCGCACATCCTCGACGCGGTGATCGACAAGCTGCGCGAAGCCGGCGTGTCGATCGAGGAAGGCGACAGCTGGCTGCGCGTGAAGATGGATCGCCGCCCGTCGGCGGTGACGATCCGCACGTCGGAATACCCGGCGTTCCCGACCGACATGCAGGCGCAGTTCATGGCCCTCAATACGGTCGCGACGGGCACCGCGCAGGTCGTCGAGACCATTTTCGAGAACCGCTTCATGCATGTGCAGGAGCTGAACCGGCTCGGCGCGAACATCACGATCGACGGCAACACGGCGCTCGTGACGGGCGTCGACAAGCTGTCGGGCGCGAACGTGATGGCGACCGACCTGCGTGCGTCGGCGAGCCTCGTGATCGCCGGGCTGCGCGCCGACGGCGAAACGCTCGTCGACCGCATCTATCACCTGGACCGCGGTTACGACCGCATGGAAGCCAAACTGACCGCCGTCGGCGCGAACGTGCGCCGCCTTTCCGGGAGCCAAGCATGACCGCGCCGCTGACCCTCGCCCTGTCGAAGGGCCGGATTTTCGAGGAAACCCTGCCGCTGCTGGCCGCCGCCGGCGTGCAGGTGGCCGAGGACCCGGAAACGTCGCGCAAGCTGATCCTGCCGACGACCGATCCGAACCTGCGCGTGATCATCGTGCGCGCGAGCGACGTGCCGACCTACGTCGAATACGGCGCGGCCGATTTCGGCGTGGCCGGCAAGGACGTGCTGGTCGAGCACGGCGGCTCGGGCCTGTACCAGCCGATCGATCTGAACATTGCGCGCTGCCGGATGTCGGTGGCCGTGCCGGCCGGTTTCGACTACGCGAACGCAGTGCGCCAGGGCGCGCGCCTGCGGGTCGCGACCAAGTACGTCGAAACGGCGCGCGAACACTTTGCCGCGAAGGGCGTGCACGTCGACCTGATCAAGCTGTACGGCTCGATGGAGCTCGCGCCGCTGGTCGGGCTGGCCGACGCGATCGTCGACCTCGTCAGCTCGGGCGGCACGCTGAAGGCGAACAATCTGGTCGAGGTCGAGGAGATCATGGCGATCTCGTCGCGCCTCGTCGTGAACCAGGCCGCGCTGAAGCTGAAGCGCGCGGCGCTCAAGCCGATCCTCGACGCGTTCGAACGCGCGTCGCAGAATGGCGGTTGAGCGCATCACCGTAACGGAACTCCCATGTCCATCACCATCCGCAAGCTCGATTCGACGAACGAAGGCTTCGGCGCCGCGCTGCGCGCCGTGCTCGCGTTCGAGGCGAGCGAAGACGAAGCGATCGAGCAATCGGTCGCGAAGATCCTCGCCGACGTGAAGTCGCGCGGCGACGCCGCGGTGCTCGAGTACACGAACCGCTTCGACCGGCTGAGCGCGAACAGCGTCGCCGCGCTCGAATTGCCGCAGGACGCGCTGCAGACGGCGCTCGACGGCCTCGCGCCGAAGGCGCGCGCGGCGCTGGAAGCGGCCGCGGCGCGGGTGCGCGCGTACCACGAGAAGCAGAAGATCGAGTGCGGCACGCATAGCTGGCAGTACACGGAAAGCGACGGCACGGTGCTCGGCCAGAAGGTCACGCCGCTCGACCGCGTCGGCCTGTACGTGCCGGGCGGCAAGGCCGCGTATCCGTCGTCGGTGCTGATGAACGCGATTCCCGCGCGCGTCGCGGGGGTCGGCGAGATCGTGATGGTCGTGCCGACGCCGGACGGCGTGAAGAACGACCTCGTGCTGGCCGCAGCGCTGCTCGGCGGCGTCGATCGCGTGTTCACGATCGGCGGCGCGCAGGCGGTCGGCGCGCTCGCATACGGCACCGAGACGGTGCCGGCCGTCGACAAGATCTGCGGCCCCGGCAACGCGTACGTCGCGTCGGCGAAGCGCCGCGTGTTCGGCACGGTCGGCATCGACATGATCGCCGGGCCGTCGGAAATCCTCGTGCTGTGCGACGGCACGACCGATCCGAACTGGGTCGCGATGGACCTGTTCTCGCAGGCCGAGCACGACGAACTCGCGCAGTCGATCCTGCTGTGCCCGGACGGTGCGTTCCTCGATCGCGTCGAAAAGGCGATCGACGAGCTGCTGCCGACGATGCCGCGCCAGGACGTGATCCGCGCGTCGCTCGAGGGTCGCGGCGCACTGATCAAGGTGCGCGACATGGCCGAGGCGTGCCGGATCGCCAACGACATCGCGCCGGAACACCTCGAAATCTCGGCGCTGGAGCCGCAGCAATGGGGCCAGCAGATCCGCCACGCGGGCGCGATCTTCCTCGGCCGCTACACGAGCGAGAGCCTCGGCGACTACTGCGCCGGCCCGAACCACGTGCTGCCGACATCGCGCACCGCGCGCTTCTCGTCGCCGCTCGGCGTGTACGACTTCATCAAGCGCTCGAGTCTGATCGAGGTCAGCGCGGAAGGCGCGCAGACGCTCGGCGAGATCGCGTCCGAGCTCGCTTACGGCGAAGGACTGCAGGCGCACGCAAGGAGCGCCGAGTTCCGGATGAAGGGCTGACCGCGCATTTTTGGAGCGGGGCAGGAGACGAGTGCAGGGCGGCAGCCGCCGCCCTGCCGACCCTTTGACGCCGGCGCGACGCACGCCGGCTTGAGACCATGACGACGCCACAAGACATCATCCGCCGCGACGTGCTCGCGATGACCAGCTATCCGGTGCCGGACGCGAGCGGGTTCGTGAAGCTCGACGCGATGGAGAACCCGTATCCGCTGCCGGCGCCGCTCGCCGCGGCGCTCGGCGAGCGGCTCGCGCAGGTCGCGCTGAACCGCTACCCGGCGCCGCGCCCGGCCGCGCTGCTCGACAAGCTGCGCCACGCGATGCGCGTGCCGGCCGGCTGCGACGTGCTGCTCGGCAACGGTTCCGACGAAATCATCAGCATGATCTCGGTCGCGTGCGCGCAGCCGGGCGCGAAGGTGCTCGCACCGGTGCCGGGCTTCGTGATGTACGAACTGTCGGCGAAGTTCGCGCAGCTCGAATTCGTCGGCGTGCCGCTGCAGGCCGACCTGACGCTCGACGTCGACGCGATGCTCGCGGCGATCGCCGAGCACCGGCCGGCGATCGTCTATCTCGCGTACCCGAACAACCCGACCGGCACGCTGTACGACGATGCCGACGTCGAACGGATCGTCGCGGCCGCGCGCCACAGCCTGATCGTGATCGACGAGGCGTACCAGCCGTTCGCCGAGCGTTCGTGGCTGCCGCGCGCCGCCGAGTTCGACAACGTCGTCGTGATGCGCACGGTGTCGAAGCTCGGCCTCGCGGGCATCCGCCTCGGCTATCTCGTCGGCTTGCCCGCGTGGCTGAACGAGTTCGACAAGGTGCGCCCGCCGTACAACATCAACGTGCTGACCCAGGCGACCGCCGATTTCCTGCTCGATCACCTCGACGTGCTCGACGCGCAGGCGGCCGAATTGCGTGCGGAGCGCGCGCGCCTCGCGCAGGCGGTGGCCGCGCTGCCCGGAGCGACGGTGTTCCCGAGCGCCGGCAATTTCCTGCTGGTGCGGGTGCCGGACGCGGCTGCCGTGTTCGATGCGCTGCTCACCGAGCGGGTGCTGGTCAAAAACGTGAGTAAAATGCATCCATTACTGGCCGAATGCGTGCGGCTGACCGTCGGTTCTCCCGACGAAAACGCCCGCCTGCTGGCCGCCTTGAAACTCGCGCTGCCCGGTTGAGCCCAGGGCGCGGCGGCGCGCGACGATCAATCCCCATTTACATCAGACTCAATCAAGGAATTGCCATGCGTGTGGCGGAAGTCGTTCGCAATACCAGCGAAACGCAGATCCGTGTGAAGCTCGATCTCGACGGCACCGGCCAGCAGAAGCTGGCCACCGGCGTGCCGTTTCTCGACCATATGCTCGACCAGATCGCGCGACACGGTCTGGTCGATCTCGAGGTCGAAGCGCATGGCGACACGCATATCGACGATCACCACACGGTCGAGGATGTCGGCATCACGCTCGGTCAGGCCGTCGCGAAGGCGATCGGCGACCGCAAGGGCATCCGCCGCTACGGCCATTCGTACGTGCCGCTCGACGAGGCGCTGTCGCGCGTCGTGATCGACTTCTCGGGCCGGCCGGGCCTCGAATTCCACGTGCCATTCACACGCGCGCGGATCGGCACGTTCGACGTCGACCTGTCGATCGAGTTCTTCCGCGGTTTCGTGAACCACGCGGGCGTCACGCTGCACATCGACAACCTGCGCGGGATCAACGCGCACCACCAGCTCGAGACGGTGTTCAAGGCCTTCGGCCGGGCGCTGCGCGCGGCGGTGGAGCTCGACGAGCGGGCGGCGGGGCAGATTCCGTCGACGAAAGGCAGCCTCTGAACGTCCGGACGGACTGCGCTCGGGACAACCTCACGGCTTCGGCGCGCGGCGCCGGCTTGCGATGGATCTGCTCAAATCGTTCATTTCGCTGCTCGCGCTGATCAATCCGGTGGGCGCGGTGCCGTTCTTCCTGAGCCTGACGGCGCAGCAGACGGACGACGAGCGGCGGCGCACGATCCGGATCGCATCGGTGTCGGTGTTCTGCGTGATGACGGTGACCGCGCTGCTCGGGCAGCAGATCATCAACTTCTTCGGCATTTCGGTCGGATCGCTCGAAGTGGGCGGCGGGATCATCATGCTGCTGATGGCGATCAACATGCTGAACGCGCAGATCGGCAACACCCGATCGACGCCGGAGGAGCGCCACGAAGCCGAGCTGAAGGACAACATCGCGGTCGTGCCGCTGGCGATTCCGCTGCTCACGGGCCCCGGCTCGATCAGCACGGTGATCATCTATGCGGCGAACGCGCATCACTGGTATGAGCGGGCCGGACTGGTCGCGATCGGCGCGGTCCTGGCTTTTCTGTGTTTCGTCGCGATGCGGCTCGCCGAGCCGATCGCGAACTGGATCGGCCGCACCGGCATCAACATCGCCACGCGGCTGATGGGTCTGATGCTGTCGGCGCTGGCGGTGGAATTCATCGTCAATGGACTGAGGGCGCTACTGCCTGCACTGAGATGAAAACTTCGATTGCGATTGTGGATTATGGGATGGGCAACCTGCGCTCGGTCGCGCAGGCGCTCAAGAAGGCCGAACCGGCCGCCGACGTGGCGATCGTCGACACGCCGGCCGCGATTCGCGCGGCCGACCGCGTCGTGCTGCCCGGCCAGGGTGCGATGCCGGACTGCATGCGCTGCCTCGGCGAATCGGGCCTGCAGGAGGCCGTGATCGAGGCGTCGCGCACGAAGCCGCTGCTCGGCGTATGCGTCGGCGAGCAGATGCTGTTCGACTGGAGCGCGGAAGGCGACACGAAGGGCCTCGGCCTCCTGCCCGGCAAGGTTGTGCGTTTCGAGCTCGACGGCCGCGTGCAGGACGACGGCTCGCGCTTCAAGGTGCCGCAGATGGGCTGGAACCGCGTGCGCCAGGCGCAGCCGCACCCGCTGTGGGACGGCGTGCCCGACGACGCGTATTTCTACTTCGTGCACAGCTATTACGTGACGCCGGACAACCCGGCGCACACGGTCGGCGAAACGGCCTACGGCGCGCCGTTTACGTCCGCGGTCGCGCGGGACAACCTCTTCGCGACCCAATTCCACCCGGAGAAAAGCGCGGAGGTCGGGTTGCGTCTGTATCGCAACTTCGTACACTGGAAACCGTAAACGTGGTGCGCGAGCCACAGTCGCCCTGGCCGAAAGGCCTGTCGCACGGGGCTTGCCCGCCTAAGCGCCGAAAGAGTTGTACTAAACTAGCGAGACGGCGCGGCACCGGTTTGGCCGGTACGCGCCGGATTCTTTTCTTTTTCCACGACGACACCCGATTGCTATGTTGCTGATTCCGGCCATCGACCTCAAAGACGGTCAGTGTGTGCGCCTCAAACAAGGCGATATGGACCAGGCCACGATTTTTTCCGAGGACCCGGCGGCGATGGCCCGCAAGTGGGTCGATCTCGGCGCCCGGCGGCTCCATCTCGTCGACCTGAACGGCGCATTCGCCGGCAAGCCGAAGAATCTCGAGGCGATCGAAGCGATCCTCGACGAAGTCGGCGACGAAATTCCCGTCCAGCTCGGCGGCGGCATCCGCAGCCTCGAGACGATCGAGAAGTATCTCGACGCCGGCCTGTCCTACGTGATCATCGGCACGGCGGCCGTGAAGAACCCGGGCTTCCTGCAGGACGCGTGCACCGCGTTCTCCGGCAGCATCATCGTCGGGCTGGACGCGAAGGACGGCAAGGTCGCGACCGACGGCTGGAGCAAGCTGACCGGTCACGAGGTGATCGATCTCGCGAAGAAGTTCGAGGATTACGGCGTCGAATCGATCGTCTACACGGACATCGGCCGCGACGGGATGCTGCAGGGCATCAACATCGACGCGACGGTGAAGCTCGCGCAGGCGGTCGGCATCCCGGTGATCGCCAGCGGTGGCCTGTCGAACCTCACGGACATCGAGAGCCTGTGCGAAGTGGAAGAGCACGGCGTCGAAGGCGTGATCTGCGGCCGTGCGATCTACTCCGGCGATCTCGATTTCGCGGCCGCGCAAAAGCGCGCGGACGAACTGAACGGCGAACTCGACAACGCGTAACCGCGGTTGTCCCGTTCGCCGGGGCTGCCCGCAGGCGGCCCCGACCGGAAGCCTCGCGCGAGGCTTCCGCAACCGGCCGTCCCAGCGCGGCATTTGGCGCAACATCATGGCTCTAGCTAAACGCATCATCCCCTGCCTGGACGTGACCGCCGGGCGTGTCGTCAAGGGCGTCAATTTCGTCGAGCTGCGCGACGCCGGCGACCCCGTCGAAATCGCCCGCCGCTACGACGACCAGGGTGCCGACGAACTGACCTTCCTCGACATCACCGCGACGTCCGACCAGCGCGACCTGATCCTGCCGATCATCGAAGCCGTTGCGTCGCAGGTGTTCATTCCGCTGACCGTCGGCGGTGGCGTGCGCGCCGTCGAGGACGTGCGGCGCTTGCTGAACGCGGGCGCGGACAAGGTCAGCATGAATTCGTCGGCGGTCGCGAACCCGCAGCTCGTGCGCGACGCGGCCGGCAAGTACGGCTCGCAGTGCATCGTCGTCGCGATCGATGCGAAGCGCGTGTCGGCCGACGGCGAGCCGCCGCGCTGGGAAGTGTTCACGCACGGCGGCCGCAAGAACACGGGCCTCGACGCGATCGAATGGGCGCGCAAGATGGCCGAACTCGGCGCCGGCGAGATCCTGCTCACGAGCATGGACCGCGACGGCACGAAGTCGGGCTTCGACCTCGCGCTCACGCGCGGCGTGTCGGATGCGGTGCCGGTGCCGGTGATCGCGTCGGGCGGCGTCGGTTCGCTGCAGCACCTGGCCGACGGCATCAAGGACGGCCGCGCCGACGCGGTGCTGGCCGCGAGTATCTTCCACTACGGCGAGCACACGGTCGGCGAGGCGAAGCGCTTCATGTCCGACCAGGGCATCGCGGTGAGGCTGTGATGAATACGGAAACGAAATCCCTGCCCGCGTGGCTCGACAAGGTCCGCTGGGACGACAACGGCCTCGTGCCGGTGATCGCGCAGGAAGCGTCGACCAACGATGTGCTGATGTTCGCGTGGATGAATCGCGAGGCGCTCGCGAAGACGGTCGAGACGCAGCGCGCGGTCTACTATTCGCGTTCGCGCAAGCGCCTGTGGTTCAAGGGCGAGGAGTCGGGCCACGTGCAGCACGTGCACGAAGTGCGGCTCGACTGCGACGAGGACGTCGTGCTGCTGAAGGTCGAGCAGGTGTCGGGCATCGCATGCCACACCGGCCGGCATTCGTGCTTCTTCCAGAAATTCGAAGGCAACGTGGACAGCGGCGACTGGGTCGCGGTCGAACCGGTGCTGAAAGACCCCGAACACATCTACAAATGACGCAATCGACCGAAGACACGCTGCTGCGCCTCGCGGCCGTGATCGATAGCCGCAAGGGCGGCGACCCCGACCAATCGTACGTGTCGCGCCTGTTCCACAAGGGCGACGACGCGGTGCTGAAGAAGATCGGCGAAGAGGCGACGGAAGTCGTGCTGGCCGCGAAGGACGTGCGCCAGGGCGGCGCGCCGACCGCGCTCGTCGGCGAGGTGGCCGACCTGTGGTTCCACTGCCTCGTGATGCTGTCGCATTTCGACCTGAGCCCGGCTGACGTGATCGCCGAACTCGAGCGTCGCGAAGGCTTGTCGGGCATCGAGGAAAAGGCGCTGCGCAAGCGTCGCGAGCGCGAGGAAAACGGCGGGTGACGGGCATGCCCCGCCGCGGTGGCAACAGTGCGGTAAGCTGTAAGAATTGTCATCTAACGGGGGTAGCATCATGAACGATACGTCGAACCAGTTTCCGACGCCGGCGGTGCCGGGAGCCGCGGATGCCGAACGCCTGAACGGGCTGCGCACGCTGACCCACGTGCTGTACGGCCTCTATGCGATTCACTGGCTGACGGGTGGCGTCACGGGCATCATCGCGATCATCATCAACTACGTGAAGCGCGGCGACGTGGCCGGCACGCCGTACGCCGATCACTTCGAGTGGCAGATCCGCACGTTCTGGCGCGCGCTGATCGCATACGTGATCGGCATCGCGCTGCTGTTCGTGGGGGTGGGATTCGTGATCATGTTTGTCACATGGATTTGGACGCTGTACCGTATCATCAAGGGTTGGCTGTACCTGAACGACAACAAGGCGCTCGATCCGCAGGCATGGTTCTGACCGGCCGCGCGCGGGCGTCTGCAGGAGCAACATGAGTCACGATCCGAATTGCCTGTTCTGCAAGATCGCGGCAGGCGAGATCCCGAGCACGAAGGTGCACGAGGACGACGAATTCGTCGCGTTCCGCGACATCCGCCCGGCGGCCGACACGCACGTGCTCGTGATTCCGCGCCAGCACCTGCCGACGCTGTCGGCGGCGAGCGACGCCGATGCGCCGATGCTCGGCCGGCTGATGCTGCTCGTCGCGCGTCTGGCCGACCAGCTCGGCGTCGCGTATACGGGCGGCGAAACCGGTTTCCGTACGGTGATCAACACGGGCCCGGGCGGCGGGCAGGAGGTCTACCACCTGCACGCGCATATCCTGGCCGGCCCGCGCCCGTGGCAGCGAATGGGTTGACGCAGCGGGGCGTTTCCCCGCATCGATAGTCGAAGCCGGCGTGCCGCCGGCGATTTGCGCCGCGACGCGGCGTGGTTGAGGAGAGGTTTCATCATGGGTGGATTGAGCATTTGGCACTGGCTGATCGTGCTGCTGATCGTCGCGCTGGTTTTCGGTACGAAGAAGCTGCGCAACATCGGCAACGACCTCGGCAGCGCCGTGAAGGGTTTCAAGGACGGCATGAAGGAAGGCGAAACGCCGGCGGATGCGCAGCAACTGCCGCGTTCGGGTGCGGTCGACGTCAACGCGAAGGAAACGACGCGTTCCGATTCGAACAAGGCGTAACGCCGGCACGCTGACAGGCATTCGCGATGCTGGATCTCGGTCTTTCGAAGATGGCGCTGATCGGCGTCGTCGCGCTCGTGGTGCTCGGCCCCGAGCGCCTGCCGCGCGTCGCGCGCACGGCAGGCGCGCTGTTCGGCCGCGCGCAGCGGTACATCAACGACGTGAAGGCCGAGGTCTCGCGCGAAATCGAACTCGACGCGCTGCGGACGATGAAGACCGATTTCGAATCGGCCGCGCGCAATGTCGAGACGACGATTCACGACAACTTGCGCGAGCACGAGAAGGCACTGAACGACACGTGGCATTCCGCGGTCGGCGGTCTTGACGGGGCTGCCGGCGACGCCGGGTCCGTCGGTTCCCCTGGTTCCGATACGCCCGCGGCGCCGTCGTGGCGCGGCAGTTCGGCCGCGCTTGCGCCGAAGCGCCGCAACTGGCGCATCAAGCAGGCGGCGACGCCCGTCTGGTACAAGCGCGCGACGACCCGTCGCACGCACGTGCAGTCGGGCGCCGCGCGTGTCGCGCGTCATCAGCCGGCCAGCCTGCGCCGGCCGACGCGCTTCTTCTGAGTCGAGCGCATGCTCGCTCGTCAATCCTACCGAGGGCCGGTGTGAGCGACCCCCAGCAGAACCCGGGCGACGCCCCGGAAGAAACCTTCATTTCCCATCTCGTCGAGCTTCGCGATCGCATCATTCGCGCGGGCTTGGCCGTGATCGTCGTGTTCCTCGGGCTCGTCTACTGGGCGCCGGACATCTTCAAGCTGCTCGCGCGGCCGCTGATGGACAACCTGCCGAAAGACGGCAAGATGATCGTCACCGACGTCACCGGCTCGTTCTTCGTGCCGATGAAGGTCACGATGCTCGTCGCGCTCGTGATCGCGCTGCCGATCGTGCTGTACCAGA
Organism: Burkholderia sp. 9777_1386; assembly: GCF_015712265.1. Lineage (NCBI taxonomy): Bacteria > Pseudomonadati > Pseudomonadota > Betaproteobacteria > Burkholderiales > Burkholderiaceae > Burkholderia > Burkholderia sp. 9777_1386. The sequence goes on from NZ_JACCQB010000018.1 coordinate 101,613, forward strand.
TCTGGGCGTTCGTCGCGCCGGGGCTGTACCAGCACGAGAAGAAGCTCGTCGCGCCGCTCGTCGGCAGCAGCTACTTCCTGTTCCTGTGCGGGATGGCGTTCGCGTACTTCCTCGTGTTCCCGACGATCTTCCGCGTGATGGCGCACTACAACGCGCCGCTCGGGGCCGAGATGACGACCGACATCGACAACTACCTGAGCTTCGTGCTCGGGATGTTCATCGCGTTCGGGGTCACGTTCGAGGTGCCGATCGTCGTCGTGCTGCTCGTCCGGATGGGCGTGCTGTCCCTGAAGAAGCTGAAGGAGATGCGGCCGTACGTGATCGTCGGCGCATTCGTGGTCGCGGCGGTCGTCACGCCGCCGGACGTGTTTTCGCAACTGATGCTGGCGCTGCCGCTCGTCGTGCTGTTCGAGATCGGGCTGCTGGCCGCACGGTTCTTCGTGCCGAAGAAGCCGGCCGAAGAGGGCGAGGCGGGGAACGGCGAAGCCGCGGGTTGACGGCGCGGCGCCGGGCGGCTTTCCGGTCAAGCTGGAGGGGCCGGTACCTGCTGCGGTTGGCTGCCGGCCAGCGCGTGCCCACGCCGCTTTCGCGGCACCCGACATCGTTTTGGAGCAAAGCAAAAGGGCAGCCAGCCGGCTGCCCTTTTCCATTTCCGCGGCGCATCACGACGCGTCGCAACCGGCAGGCGGCGCGTCGCCTGCCCAGCCTCATTCGCTATCGCTGTCCTGCTCGTCGAGCGTCTGCTTCGGCGGCGGCGGGCGCTTGCCGATCACGACGTTCACGTCGAACTGCTTGCCCTTGCGTACGACGTGCACCTTGGTCGGCGTGCCCGGCTTGATCTGCGCGACGACGTTCAGCAGCTTCGTGGTGTCGGTGATGTCCTCGCCGTTGACGCTCACCAGGATGTCGCCCGGCTTGATGCCGGCCTTGTCGGCCGGGCCGCCCTGCAGCACGCCCGCGACGATCGCGCCCGATTTCTGCTGGAGCCCGAACGACTCGGCGATCTCCGGCGTGACGTCCTGCGGCTCGACGCCGATCCAGCCGCGCGTGACCGAGCCCGTCGTGATGATGCTTTCGAGCACCGTGCGCGCGGTCGAAACCGGAATCGCGAAACCGATGCCGAGCGAGCCGCCGGAGCGCGAGTAGATCGCCGTGTTGATGCCGAGCAGGTTGCCGTTCACGTCGACCAGCGCGCCGCCGGAGTTGCCGGGGTTGATCGGCGCGTCGGTCTGGATGAAGTTCTCGAACGTGTTGATGCCGAGGTGGTTGCGGCCGAGCGCGCTGATGATCCCCATCGTGACCGTCTGGCCGACGCCGAACGGGTTGCCGATCGCAAGCACGACGTCGCCGACGCGCGACTGGTCGGAGCGGCCGAGCGTGATCGTCGGCAGGTTCGTCATGTTGATCTTGAGCACGGCGAGATCGGTTTCGGGATCGCTGCCGATCACCTTCGCGGTGGCCGTGCGGCCGTCGGCGAGCGCGACTTCGATCTGGTCGGCGCCGTCCACGACGTGCTGGTTCGTTAGAATGTAACCTTCCGGGCTCACGATAACGCCCGAGCCGAGGTTGGCGGCCGGCTCGTCCTGCTGCTTGCGGGCGTTGCGGTCGCCGAAGAAGTAACGGAACAGCGGATCCTTCGCGCGCGGGTCGGGCGGCAGCGAGCCGTCCTTGCTGGAGAACACGTTGACGACGGCCGGCATCGCCTTCTGCGCGGCTTCGGCATACGACGTGGTCGCCGGTGCGCCGCCGATGCCCGGCGCGACTTCCCGCAGCGCGACGATCGGCGTGGCAAGCTGCTTGCCGAGCTGTCCTTGCCGTTGCAGCCATTGCGGCTTGAGCGTCACGACGATGAACATCAGCGCGAGCAGTACGGTCACCGCCTGCGCGAAGAACAGCCAGAAGCGTCTAAGCATCTGAATGGATTAGAGGTTTATATGGATCGGATCGAACTTGAATTGTACTTGAACAATACCCTTGAAACCGCGCGCTTCAAGGACTATTGCCCGAACGGCCTGCAGGTCGAGGGGCGCCGCAAGATCGAGAAGATCGCCACCGGCGTGACGGCGTCGGTCGCCTTCCTCGAAGCCGCGCTCGAATGGGGTGCGGATGCCGTGCTCGTCCATCACGGCTATTTCTGGCGCAACGAGGCGCCGCAGATCACCGGCCGCAAGTATCAGCGCCTGAAGCTGCTGCTCGCGAACGACCTGAACCTGTTCGCGTTCCACCTGCCGCTCGACGCGCATCCCGAATTCGGCAACAACGCGCAGCTTGGCGAAAAGCTCGGCCTGATCGGCGAGCAGCGGTTCGGCGAAGGCGATCTCGGCTGGATGGCGACGCTGCCGATGCCCGTCACGCTTGAGCACTTCGTCGCGAAGGTCGAGAACACGCTGGGCCGCACGCCGCTCGTGCTCGGCGATCCGGACACGCAGTTGCGCCGCATCGCGTGGTGCACGGGCGCCGCGCAGAGCTATTTCGACGCGGCGATCGACGCCGGCGCGGACGTGTTCCTGACCGGCGAGGTGTCCGAGTCGACCACCCACGCGGCGGCGGAGAGCGGCGTCGCGTTCGTTGCGGCGGGGCACCATGCGACCGAGCGCTACGGGATCCAGGCGCTTGGGCGCCACTTGTCCGAAGAATTCGATCTCGAACACCTTTTTATCGATATTCATAATCCGGTCTGAGCGCCGGATTTGCGGCAGTGCATCGAAATTTCACAATGTAGCATCCGCTTAAAAGTGAAATGATTTAATCGCTCCGATAGTGGGGGATAACCCTTAACTATCAATCACTTCGAAGGGATTTTCATCTCCGGGCCTTGTAAATGGCGACTCCATTCGAGCAAACTAGCGGCGGAATGGAAAGTCGTGACGGAAAATCCAACTCAGAAGTGGGGCGTGTGATGCGAGACAAGGAAGAGAAACGCGTCGACAGCGGCCGCCGTACCTGGCTGATTGCGACATCCGTAGCAGGTGGCGTAGGAGGCGTAGCCACCGTCATACCTTTCGCGGCGTCGCTTGCGCCGTCCGCGAAAGCGAAAGCGGCCGGTGCGCCGGTCGAGGTCGACATCAGCGGCCTGAAGCCCGGCGAAATGGTCACCGTGCCGTGGCGCGGCAAGCCGGTCTGGATCCTGAATCGCACCGATTCGATGCTGGCCGACGTGGTCAAGGCCGACAAGGAAGTGGCCGATCCGGCCACGAAATCCCCGTATTCGATGCCGTTGCCCGCGTATTGCGCCAACGAATATCGGTCGCGGGCCGATCGCAAGAACATTCTCGTCGTGATGGCCGTGTGTACGCACCTCGGCTGCACGCCTAGCCAACGCTTCACGCCGGGTCCGCAGCCGAACCTGCCGGACGACTGGCCGGGCGGTTTCCTGTGCCCGTGCCACGGTTCGACCTACGACCTCGCCGGCCGTGTGTTCAAGAACAAGCCGGCGCCTCAGAATCTCGACATCCCGCCCTACATGTTCACGTCGGCGACGACCCTCGTGATCGGCAAGGACGAGAAAGGAGAAGCGTGATGGCCGCCGACAACAAGGAAGTCTCCACCACAGGTTTCACCGGCTGGATCGACCAGCGCTTCCCGCTCACGTCCACCTGGAAGAAGCACGTATCCGAGTATTACGCGCCGAAGAACTTCAACTTCTGGTACTTCTTCGGCTCCCTCGCGCTGCTGGTGCTCGTCAACCAGATCGTCACGGGCATCTTCCTGACGATGAACTACAAGCCCGACTCGATGCTCGCGTTCGCGTCGGTCGAGTACATCATGCGCGAGGTGCCGTGGGGCTGGCTGATCCGCTACATGCACTCGACCGGTGCATCGATGTTCTTCGTGGTCGTCTACCTGCACATGTTCCGCGGGCTGCTGTACGGTTCGTACCGCAAGCCGCGCGAGCTCGTGTGGATCTTCGGCTGCGCGATCTTCCTGTGCCTGATGGCCGAAGCGTTCTTCGGCTACCTGCTGCCGTGGGGCCAGATGTCGTTCTGGGGCGCGCAGGTGATCGTGAACCTGTTCTCGGCGATCCCGTTCGTCGGCCCGGACCTGTCGCTGTGGATTCGCGGCGACTACGTCGTGTCCGACGTCACGCTGAACCGCTTCTTCGCGTTCCACGTGATCGCGATTCCGCTGGTGCTGGTCGGCCTCGTCGTCGCCCACCTGGTCGCGCTGCACGAAGTGGGGTCGAATAATCCGGACGGCATCGAGATCAAGGCGAAGAAGGACGAGAACGGCATTCCGCTCGACGGCATCCCGTTCCACCCGTACTACTCGGTCCACGATTTCCTCGGCGTGTGCGTGTTCCTGATGGTGTTCGCGCTGATCGTGTTCTTCTCGCCGGAGATGGGCGGCTACTTCCTCGAGGCGAACAACTTCGTCCCGGCGAACCCGCTGCAGACGCCGCCCGAGATCGCGCCGGTCTGGTACTTCACCGCGTTCTACGCGATGCTGCGCGCGACCACCGACCCGTTCAAGATCGTGCTGATGATCGTGATCGCGCTGCTCGGCGTGCTCGCGCTGATCCGCGCGCGCGGCAAGTGGAAGGTCGGGCTGCCGGTGCTGGCGGCCGCGATCGTCGTGTTCATGTACCTGACGGAGTCGAAGTTCTGGGGCGTCGTCGTGATGGGCTCGGCGGTGATCTCGCTGTTCTTCCTGCCGTGGCTCGACCGCAGCCCGGTGAAGTCGATCCGCTACCGGCCGCTGTTCCACAAGGTGTTCCTCGGGATCTTCGTCGCGGCGTTCCTGACCCTCGCCTTCCTCGGCACGCGGCCGCCCTCGCCGGCGGCGACGCTGATCGCGCAGTTCTGCGCGTTGATCTACTTCGCGTTCTTCCTCGGCATGCCCGTCTGGACGCCGCTTGGCACGTTCAAGCAGCCGCCGGAGCGGGTGCGCTTCAAGCCCCATTAACGTGAGCGAGGAGAGAACAACATGAAGAAACTGCTTTCGACACTCGCGCTGATCGGGGCGACCGCCTGTGCGCTGCTGGCGGCGCCGGCCGTGCGGGCGGAAGGTAATTTTCCGCTCGACCGGGCGCCCGATAACACGGAAAATCTCGTTTCGCTTCAGCACGGCGCGCAATTGTTTGTAAACTATTGCCTGAACTGCCACAGCGCGAACCTGATGCGCTACAACCGTCTGACGGATCTGGGCATATCCCAGAAGGAGATCGAAACGAATCTCCTGTTCACGACCGACAAGGTCGGGAACACGATGTCCGTTGCGATGCGGCCCGACGACGCGAAGAACTGGCTCGGCACCACGCCGCCCGACCTGTCGGTCGAGGAGCGCGCGCGCGGCCGCGACTGGCTGTACACGTATCTGCGGAGCTTCTACCGCGACGATACGCGGCCGACCGGCTGGAACAACGCGGTGTTCGAGAACGTCGGCATGCCCCATGTGTTGTGGCAGCTGCAGGGGCAGCGCGTTGCCAAATTCGAAGACAAGACGGACGAGGAGACGGGCGAGAAGGCCCACGTGCTCGTCGGCTTCCAGCAGGTCACGCCGGGCACGCTCTCGTCGCCCGACTACGATGCTGCGGTCGCCGACCTGGTGGCCTATATGACATGGATGTCCGAGCCGGCCCAGCAGACCCGCAAGCGCCTCGGCGTGTGGGTGCTGATCTTTCTCGGTGTCCTGACTTTCCTGGCCTGGCGGCTGAATGCCGCGTACTGGAAAGATATCAAGTAAACACGCCTGACCGGCGTGGGGCCGGCGCAAGGCGGAACCCGTGAAAGGGGTTGCGCCGCGTGCCGGCCCTCGGCTTTTTTGAGGAAACGCAAATATGATGGTTCTGTATTCCGGCACAACTTGCCCGTTCTCCCAGCGTTGCCGGCTGGTGCTGTTCGAGAAGGGCATGGACTTCGAAATCCGCGACGTCGACCTGTTCAACAAGCCGGAAGACATTTCGGTGATGAACCCGTACGGTCAGGTGCCGATCCTGGTCGAGCGCGACCTGATCCTGTACGAATCGAACATCATCAACGAGTACATCGACGAGCGCTTCCCGCATCCGCAACTGATGCCGGCCGACCCGGTGCAGCGCGCCCGTGCGCGCCTGTTCCTGCTCAACTTCGAGAAGGAACTGTTCGTCCACGTCAGCACGCTCGAGAACGAGAAGGGCAAGGCGGCGGAGAAGAATCACGAGAAGGCCCGCCTCGCGATCCGCGATCGCCTGACGCAACTCGCGCCGATCTTCGTGAAGAACAAGTACATGCTCGGCGAAGAGTTCTCGATGCTCGACGTCGCGATCGCACCGCTGCTGTGGCGCCTGGATCACTACGGCATCGAGCTGTCGAAGAACGCCGCGCCGCTGATGAAGTACGCCGAACGGATCTTCAGCCGTCCGGCCTACATCGAAGCACTGACGCCGTCCGAAAAGGTCATGCGTCGTTAATGTTGCAATGAAGGCATGACGGAGCGGGTGGCGCGGCGTGCCGCGCGCCCGCTCCGGGTTCGAGGATTGTGATGCAAGAGATTTCAACGAAGCCTTATCTGCTGCGCGCGTTGTACGAGTGGTGCACCGATAACGGTTACACGCCGCATATCGCGGTGAGGGTCGACAACTCGACGCGCGTGCCGCGTCAGTTCGTGCGTGACGGCGAGATCGTGCTCAACATCAGCTTCGAGGCGACGAGCCAGTTGCAGATGGGCAACGAGTGGATCGAGTTCACGGCCCGGTTCTCCGGGAAGGCGCACAAGATCGAGATTCCGGTGGCCAACGTGCTCGCGATCTATGCGCGCGAGAACGGGCAGGGCATGGCGTTCCAGGTCGATGCGGTCGCGGGCGAAGGTGAGGATTCGGGCGCGTTCGACGATGAGCAAGCCGATGACGCGCAGCGTGACGAGTCCGTCTCGCCGTTGGCGCCGGTCACCGATAGCGGTGCGAATGAGGAGCCGTCCGAAGGGGCCGACGAACCGCCGAAAACCGACGGCGACGGCTCGAAAGGCGGCAGCAGACCTCGCCTCAAGATCGTGAAATGAGGTAGAATCTCGCGCTACGCCGGCTTAGCTCATCTGGTAGAGCAGTTGATTTGTAATCATCAGGTGGCGGGTTCGAGTCCTGCAGCCGGCACCAAACACTAGTATCAAGTAGTACCCGGAAGTCCCAAAACCCGCGTCCAGCCTAGCGCTGACGCGGGTTTTTTGTTTCAGGGCGTCCCGTGAGGGGCCGGGGCATCCCCAAAATTTGGGGGTAAGATTTGGGGTATGACTTCCGGGATTTGGGGGTATGCCGTACCCCCGACGAACAATGAAAACCAAACCTCTTACCGACGCCAAGTGCCGCAACGCTAGATTCGATGAGGCCGGGGGAAACAAACTCTTCGACGGCGGCGGCCTGTATCTCGATCTGCGCTCCAGTGGTTCGAAGAAATGGCGGCTCAAATACCGGTTCAATGGCAAAGAAAACCTGCTGACGTTCGGCGACTATCCCTCGACGTCGCTCGCTGATGCTCGGTTGAGGCGTGACGAAGCGAAGCGGCTGTTAGCGGAAGGGAAGAACCCTGCGTTCGAGCGTGACGTCGAGAAGCAGACGCGCGCCATTGCCGCACAGAACACCTTCGAGGCCGTCGCGCTGGAGTGGTACGAGGCGCAGCAAGCGACATGGAGCGCTTCGCACGCGAACCGAGTCAAGAAACAGCTCGATCGCGAGGTGTTTCCCCTGATCGGCCAGCGCCCGATTTCTTCGATCGGCGCCCCGGATTTGCTCGCGGTCATTCGACGAATCGAAGGACGAGAGGCGTTCGAGACGGCGCGCAAGACGTTGCAGACATGCGGCCAAGTCTTTCGCTATGCCGTTGCAACGAGCCGTGCCGAGCGAGATCCGTCGCCGGACCTGCGAGGCGCATTGAAGGCGGTGCCCGTCAAGCATATGGCGCGAGTCGGCGAAAGCGAGCTGCCGGAGTTGCTTCGCTCGATCGCTTCCTATGAAGGCGAGCCCGAGACCCGGCTCGCTTTGCGATTCCTGGCATTGACGTTCGTTCGCACCATCGAGCTGCGGCAGGCCGAGTGGACGGAGATCGACTTGGAGCGCCGAGAGTGGCGCATTCCGGCCGAGAAGATGAAGATGCGCCGTGTGCATATCGTGCCGCTCGCCGAGCAGACGATCGCGCTGCTTTCCGAGCTGCGCGCGCTGACGGGCCATCGTCGCTGGCTGTTCCCGAACAGCCGCAGACCGTTGCAGCAGATGAGCGAGAACACGATCCTGTACGCCCTATATCGGATGGGCTATCGCAGTCGCATGACCGGGCACGGGTTCCGTGGTCTTGCCTCAACGATCTTGAACGAGAAGGGCTTCAATTCCGACTGGATCGAGCGTCAGCTCGCGCACTCCGAGCAGGACGGTGTGCGGGCGGCATACAACCACGCCGAGTATCTGTCCGAGCGCCATCGCATGATGCAGTGGTGGGCGGACTATCTCGACAAACAGGGTGGGGCGAAGATCATCCCGATCGCGGCTGCAAGATAGACCCGTGCCACCACGCGTATGACCCCCTTGCCGCGCACCTCCCACCGATTTTTCGGAGTTGGCACCGCACTGCGGGCTCCCTGCATGTCGGTATGAATATGACCCCCCTTAGGCGCGCCGGGAGTAGGAAAAACACGCGGGTGTGAGCCCCCGCGTCTTTGCCCTAGACGCAGGGTCCCCCGCTTTCCGGGCACCCTGACACTTGCGGCCGGCGCAACAATGCCCGATCGTGGCGCATCGCGGACACCCCCCTCGAAAGTACGTCTCTGATGCCCGTCAAATCCCGGAGAGCCGTGCCCCGTCTGGCTTCACGGTCGATACAGTTGGTCGACACCTGTCTGCTCACTGCAAAACGAGTTGGAGATTTGGAGATAAACGTCTGAATCGGCCTCAAAGCCTTGTGGGATAAGGCTTCGCGTGTCTCCAAACGATTTGGAGAACGCTGGAGATACTGGAGATAAACCGGGCTGAATTGTTACGGCTGCGGCAAGATTCGCGGCAGCCGCCTGCCCGGTTCCATCTGGAGCGGATCGCTCAAAGTAACTTTGACGCGCGGGCCAAAAACGCCGCGCAAAGGAATGCCCGCCACCGCCCTCCCGGACGGCGGCGGCGTCTTTCACAGCTCAAGCGTGAAGATGGACGGCAGCACGCGATAGACCATGAACTTGCCGTGACCGGGGATGTACTCCTGCCGGTACGGATAGCCGTCGCTACGCGGCATCAGCACGCCCCGCTTCATCAGTGCCTTGGCGACGATCTTGTGATCGAAGCCGGCGCACACGTCCTTGCGGAACACGGCTGCTTCGATCAGGTACTCCGTCTCGACGCTTTCGGCATCGTCGGCGCTCATCTTGCCGCCGAACTCGGCGTAATACTCCCGATCGGACGCGATAGGCGTGCGCCGCTCGTCGCGCTTCACGTGCTGCTTGAAGCCCGCTCGATGAGGCACGTTCGGCCGATGGTCGTCCTGCGCCCGGTTCATCCACACGAAGCGGTTGTCGCCGTGCGCGGCGAGGAAGTGCTGTACCTGCCGCACGGCTTCGGCCTCGTCAGAGTTGCCGGTGCCGCCGCGCAGTTCGAGCCAGCCTTCGAAGCAGCGACGTGCGGCCTCGACCGATTCGCCCTGCGGCCAGCCGGTCAGCCCGTGCGCCGTCGCCAGCTCGCCGGCCACCGCAACGAGGCAGAACCGCTTGGCGACGCGGGCGACCTGCGAATGCGAGCCGTCCGGCACCCATTGCCCGACCAGCTCGTCGACGCGTATGCGCAGATGCTCGGCCAGCTCGCCGGCCTGCGACGACGCCCACTCGATGAACGCGGGGCCGGCCGTGCCGTAGTGCATGCCTGCGTGTCGCTCTAGATGCTCGATCAGCGCGGCCGGCGTCGGGAAGCCGTGCAGCCTCTCCACCACGCCCATTTCGCCGACCTCGGCCGGGATCGCGGGCAAGCGCACCTCGATACCGCCTTTCATCGGCTTGTTGCCCTCGGCCATCAGCGCGGACACGCTCTTTTCACCGTTCGACAGGAACAGCAGCCGCCACGTGAGCACGGGCTTGGCCGAGCCGCTACGCGACGCGCGGGCCTTGCCCGATTCGTTCGCGAGCATGTAGATCACATCGCCGACCAAGCGCGGCTCGACCTGCCCGATTTCATCGAGGATCAGCAGCGCGTCGCTATGCTGCGTGGCGACGGCTTCGAGCGCGTTGTCGGTCGCCTTCCAGCTCCGCACATAGTCCGGCGAGCCGAACACGGACGCGGCGATGACGCCGCCCGTCGACTTACCCTTGGACGTTGTGCCGAGCAGGTGAAAGCCGCCCGACTGGAGCCCGGAGAAGTGCAGCAGCGGACCAGCGAAGGCGGTAGCGACGCAGAACAGCAGCCGGCTATTGCCGACGCAGTAGGCAGCGACCTCGCGTTGCCAGTCCTCCAGCGTGCCGCGCTCCTTGAACTGGCTCTGGATCGGCGTGTCGGCCTGATAGATCAGCGCCTCTTTGCCGGTGCCGATGACGCGATCGGGCAGCACGAACGCGCCGTGATGCCAGCCGACGCGCGGCACGCAGCGCACGCGCTCGTCCGGCTGCGCCATCTGCACATAGTTCGCGATCTGCGTGCGAGCAATCTGCGTCACGCCGAGCTTCACGCCCATATCGAGCAGCATGCGGCGCAGCTCCGTGCCGTCGCCGGCAAAGAGGCCAGCCGGCACCGCCCACCGTTTCAGGATGCCGTCGCGGTCCGTGAATTCGAGCAGGTAGCCCCATTCACTGTTCATCTCGTTCCGGGTCTCCGCAATCACGTCGATCCGCGTGCTGACCCAATGCGGCGGGAGCGGATCGCCCTGATTGTTGAAGCCGTGAAACCACACGCCCTTGTCGTCGACGACGAACCGCGACTTGCCGTCCTGCGCGCGGGCCGTTTTCGGGCGCTTGGCGGGCTTGGCGGCGGCTGGAGCAGCCTTGGCCTTGCCGGCGTCCGCCGAGCCGGCCGGTGCGAGTGCAGCACGCACGGCGGCGGCCACCGCATCCGGGCCGACGTGCGCAGCCAGGTCGTTGAAGTCGGTGCCGGCCGCCGGGCGGTTCGGACCGAAGTCGGGCACGGCGACGATGCCGGCGACTGCCTCAGCCGCCGCGCGAGCCTTCGTCACGCCCGGATTGCCTTTTGTCGTGTGGTCGTCATCCGCGCATACGACGATGCGGGCGTCCGGATACTGGCCGCGCAGCGCCGTCGCGACCGCGTGCAGGTTGCCGGCGTCGAACGCGACGGCGGCCGGATAGCCGGTCGCGGCCGCGAGCGTCGCGCACGTGGCGTAACCCTCGCCAATCAGCAGCGTGGACGGCGCGGAAGATAGCGGGCCGCCGATCAACGAGAAGCAGCCCGCCTTGCGGCCGTTCGGCAGGTAGCGTTTCTGGCCGTCCGTCAGGATGAATTCCAGCGTCCACAGCTTGCCGTCCGGGTCACGGGCCGGGATGACGAGTGCTCCGTCGCATGCGGCCGTGCCGATGCACAAGCCGCCGCGATAGACGCGCAGCGCATCGACCGGGATGCGCTTGCGAACGAGGTACGGGTGATCGGCCGGCGCAGGCTCGGCCGCCGACCAGATCGATTCGGCGAGCGCTGACGCGGTTTGCTGTTTCTCGGTCAGTTCGGCCAGCTCGGCCGCTTCGCGGGCCGCGCGCTCGGCTTTCTGCCGCTCGCGCTCCGCCGGATCGACGGGCTTGGCTCGATGCGCGCGCGGATCGAAGCCGCCTTGTTTGGCGAGGTGGAACAGCGTGTTGATGGTGATCTTGCCGCCCTTGAACGACTTCCACACATCGCGCGTGTCCTTGCCGTTGTAGTTCTGCGCGCCTTGGCTCCATTCGTTCCAGAGGGCGAAGCCCTCCTCGCCAAACTCGGCCTTGAGCGCCATCCCGACCTGACTCCACGTATCGCGGTCGTCAGGCGGGACATAGCCGAGCGCGACTCTCGCCCGCTCGAATTCGGACATGGGTGCGTTACTCATAGGTTCCCACTGGACGCGCGTCGGCCGACTTCCGATTAGTAGTCCATATCGGGCAAGCAGCTACCGACGCGCGAAGAATTGAATGATGCGGCGATGCCTAGCGGCGCAGCGTCAGCCGGCCGCGCGAGGCACCGAGAGAACCGCCCCGCCGGCCGTGACGTCGTTGCTGTAGACGTAGCGGCCGAGCCGCGACTGGCCAAGGGCGTCGTTGGCCGCCTCCAGCGCCGCGCCGATCGACGGCAGGGACGCACGGAACAGGCTCAGCACAAGCCAGTAGTCGTCATCGGACATGGCTTTGTCGGCCGCCCAATGCAGGCTGTCCAGCAGCTCCATCGCATCACTGATCCGCGTGCCGATGCGGTTGCGGTCGGGGCGGTTCACCTCGGCCACGAAGTGCGGCGCGAGCGGTTGCACGGCGTTCTTGTTCGTCTTTGCCATGACCACCCCTCAGTGCGTCGTGCGCGGTTCGCGCGTGACGAGGCCGAGGGCCGCAAACAGGTGCTGTTGTACACGCCCCATCAGGCCGGCCGCAAACGCTTGACGGCTGATCGTCACGCGATGCGCGTCGACGTCGCCCGCGTCCTGCATGGCGGCTTCCATGCCGCGCGCGAACGCAGCGGCTTGATGGGCCGCATAGTCGTGCAGCCGCACGTCGCCTTTCAGGTCGAGCCATGCGTCGGCGCAGATCGCGCCCAGGTCGACGGCGAATTGCAGCTCGATCGGTGCGCCCGTATCGAGCGGCGGGGCGTTGTCGAATCCGTCGACAACCGCGGTTCGGATGCGCTGGTCAGTCATGGCACACCTCCGGCTGCGCGGTGCGGCGCATTTCGGCCGAATACCGGCGTGCAACGCTTTGCCCCATGTCGACGAGCGCGCGCTCGTAGGTGCCCTCTGTAGTGGTCTAATGAATCCGGACACTGATTTAGGCGAGAATGGTCGCCATGAAGAGGTGTCTGATGAGCAAGCAACGACGTACGTTTTCCCCGGAGTTCAAACAGCAAGCCGCCTGTCTGGTGCTCGACCAGGGTTATAGCCATATGGAAGCAAGCCGCTCGGTCGGCGTCGGCGAGACGGTGCTGCGCCGCTGGGTGCAGCAACTTCAGATGGAACGCCAGGGCGTCACGCCGCAGGGCAAGGCAATCACGCCGGATCAACAGCGTATTCAGGAACTCGAGGCGCGTATCGAACGCCTCGAGCGTGAGAAGGCCATTTTAAAAAAGGCTACCGCGCTCTTGATGTCGGAAGGCATCGAACGTACGAAGTAATTGATCAGATTGGCGCAAGCGAATCGGTCGAGCTGATCTGCGCGGTATTCGACGTGTCGCGGTCCTGCCTGTATGCCCACCGAGGGCGAGCCCGACGCGTTGATGCCGAGCGCATGGCACTGCGTAGCCGGGTACACGAGCTGTTCATCGAGAGTCGAAGCTCTGCTGGCAGTCGCAGCATCATGGGCATGATGCGCGAGGAAGGTACGGCGATTGGACGCTTCAAGGTCAGCCGCTTGATGGAAGAACTCGGGTTGATCTGCAAGCAGCCGGGTCGCCATGCCTACAAGCAGGCCACGGTCGAGCGGATCGATATCCCGAACCATCTCAATCGCGAATTCGAGGTTGGTACGCCGAATCAGGTGTGGTGTGGTGACATCACGTATGTCTGGGCGCAGGGACGTTGGCATTATCTGGCCGTAGTACTCGACCTGTTCACGCGTCGGGTTGTTGGCTGGGCGTTCTCGACACGCCCTGATGCCGATCTGGTCGTGCAGGCGTTGGAGATGGCCTATGAGCAACGTGGTCGACCGCAAGGCTTGCTGTTTCACTCGGATCAAGGCGGCCAAGGTGGATTCAACCGGTCGTCGCAACAC
>NZ_JACCQB010000019.1:0-113194 GCF_015712265.1 Burkholderia sp. 9777_1386
CTGTTCATCGTGGATCCTCCGGTTGCCGGGAAATGCGTGCATTTTCCACTTGGGCACATCGATGCCGTTGGCCCGTGAGGGTCCACCCCTTTTTCTGCTCTCACGTTCACGGGTGGGACGCGTTCATCTCAATTCTCCTGTGTCTGGTCGATGCGACGTACCCGTCGCCGGTTGTCTTACAGCGAACGCAGCCGCCGCGCGCCTTCGACCAGCGTCGCGTCGTCCTTCGAAAAACTGAGCCGGATCACGCCGGCGTCGGTGCCGTCGGTATAGAACGCCGACAGCGGAATCGTCGCGACGCGCGCGTCGCGGATCAGGCGCAGCACGAAATCGCTGTCGCTTTCGTCCGAGAAGTGGCGAAAGCGCGCCAGCATGAAGAACGAGCCTTCGCTCGGCAGCAGCTCGAAACGCGAATCGGCCAGCTCGCGCGCGAGCAGGTCGCGCTTGGCCTGGTAGAACGCCGACAGGCCGAGATAGCTGTCCGGCCGCGCGAGGATTTCCGCGAACGCGACCTGCATCGGCGTGTCGGCCGAAAACACCATGAACTGGTGCACCTTGCGGATCTCGTCCATCAGCTCGGCCGGCGCGAGGCAATGGCCGACCCGCCAGCCGGTCACGTGGAACGACTTGCCGAACGACGACACGATCACGCTGCGCTCGGCCAGTTCGCGATGGCGCGCGACGCTCTGGTGCCGCGCGCCGTCGAACACGACGTGTTCGTACACTTCGTCGGACAGCACCACGATGCCCGTGTCGCGCGTGAGCCGCGCGAGGCGTTCGAGATCGTCGGCGGAGAACACCGTTGCGGTCGGGTTGTGCGGCGTGTTGACGATGATCATCCGCGTGCGCGGCGTGATGGCCGCGGCCACCTCGTCCCAGTTCACGCGGAAATGCTCGGGCGACAGCTTGATCGCGACCGGCGTCGCGCCCTGCAGCCGCACGATCGGCGCGTAGCTGTCGAACGACGGCTCGAAGTAGATCACCTCGTCGCCCGGATGCACGAGCGCGCTGATCGCCGCGTAAAGCCCCTCGCTCGCGCTCGCGATCACCGTGATCTCGGTCGCCGGGTCGTAGCGCGCGCCGTACAGCGCCTCGGTCTTCTCGGCGAGCCGCTCGCGCAGCGCGATCACGCCGGCCATCGGCGCGTACTGGTTGTGACCGTCGCGCATCGCACGCGCGACGCCTTCGACGAGCGCCGGATCGGGCGCGAAATTCGGCGCGCCCTGCGACAGGTTCAGCGCGTTGTGTTGAGCGGCCAGTTGGCCGATCACCGTGAAGATCGTCGTCCCGACGTCGGGCAGTTTCGAACGGGGCGCGGTGGCGCTTCGCATGACTTCTCCTCCTGATGTCCTTCGGGCGAGCCGCGCGGCATGTGCGGGCCTGCATCTGCCGCATGATTTAGCCCCAGCCAATATCGGCGGACAATCGAAAGTTCGTCATGGCGGCCATGCATTTTTCTCATGGCTCTCGGTGAGAAGCCCCTGGCGGGAAGGCTCGCCTGGGCACCCGACATGCAAATCAGGCATTTCCCCTACGGCAACGCTACGCGTGCGCCGCCGCGAGGTACGCGAGCAGCACGGCCCGCAGTTCGCGGCGTTGCGCGGCGAAATCGAGCGCGGGCCCGAGCGTCAGTAGCGCCTGCGACAGCCCGCCGTAGCAGATCGTGTGAGCCATCCGCGCGAGCCCGTCGAGCCGCGCGGCCGGCGGCGGATCGGCCGCGTGGGCGAGCGCGTCGCGCCACAGCGCGACATAGGCGTCGTAATGCCGGCGATACGCGGCCAGCGGCGACACCTGGCGCTCCAGCACGAACAGCGCGCCCCACAGCGCCGCGTCGGCGGCGATCGTCTCGACCTGAAGATCGACCAGCGCGGCGGCGAGTTCGGCCCGCGGCGCACCGCGCAGCCGCTGCACGGCGTCGCGCAGCCGGTCGGCCAGCGCCAGCACGCGGCGGTGGATGCAGAGCGCCGCGAGGCTCTGCTTGTCGCCGAAATACTCGTAGAAGGTGCCGATGCTGACGCCCGCGACGGCCGCGATCTCGCGGATCGTCGCCTTCGCGTAGCCGCGTTCGAGCAAAAGCTGAACGAACGCCTGCTGCAGCGCGTCGGAACTCGCCTGCGCGCGCGACTGGCGCGGCCGGCGACGCAACGCGGGCGCGGGTTGCGCCGCCGGCGAGCCGGGCGGCGCCGGAACCTGAACATGTCGCGGCGGCATATTTGCTACTCTGAATTCAGCAGGGAATACGTTTTACCGGAAGCCGGAACCCGCGCCGAAGCGCGCGCCGTGCGGCATCACGCCGGCTGACCGCGAAGCCTGAGACCGGAGACAACCGCGATGACCGACTCGACCCACGCCGTCACGAACCAGTTCGACGAACTCGTCGACTATAACCTCTTCGCGACGGATCTCGCGCTGCGCGACGCGCTCGCCCGGGCGGGCGCCGACTGGGCCGTGCCGCAGCTCGATGCGTACGGTGCGCGGCTCGGCAGCGCCGACACCGCGCGGCTCGCCGACGAAGCGAACCGCCACACGCCGGAGCTGAACACGTTCGACCGGCGCGGCCGGCGCATCGACCGCGTCGACTTCCACCCTGCGTGGCACGCGCTGCTCGGCCAGTATCGCCACGAAGGCTTCGTGTCGCTTGCATTCCGCGATGCACGCCGCGGCCGCTGGGCCGCGACGGCCGCCGGCTTCTACCTGCACGGCCAGATCGAGGCCGGCACGCTGTGCCCCGCGACGATGACGCAGGCCGCGATCCCCGTGCTGCAGAAGGAGCCGGCGCTGTGGGACCTGCTGCGCGACAAGCTCTACAGCGACGACTACGATCCGCGCGACGTGCCGGTCCCCGACAAGCGCGCGATCTGGTTCGGCATGGGCATGACCGAGAAACAGGGCGGCTCCGACGTGCGCGCGAACACGACGCTCGCGACGCCGGTCGGCGCGGGCGGGCGCGGCGGCGAATACCGGCTGCGCGGCCACAAGTGGTTCTTCTCCGCGCCGATGTGCGACGCGCACCTCGTCGTCGCGCGCACCGAGGCCGGCAGCCCGTCGTGCTTCTACGTGCCGCGCTGGCGCCCGGACGGCACGAAGAACGCGGTCGAGATCCAGCGGCTGAAGAACAAGGTCGGCAACCGCAGCAATTCGAGCAGCGAGATCGAGCTGAACGACGCGTGGGGCATCATGCTCGGCGACGAAGGCCGCGGCATTCCCACCATCATCGAGATGGCCACCTACACGCGGCTGAACTGCGTGCTCGGCAGCGCGGCGATGCTGCGCCAGGGCGTCGTGCAGGCGATCGCGTACACGCGCCAGCGCCATGCGTTCGGCCGCGCGCTCGCCGAGCAGCCGCTGATGCGCACCGTGCTCGCCGATCTCGCGCTGGAGAGCGAGGCGGCGCTGTCGCTCGCGATGCGGCTCGCCGACGCGTTCGAACGCGACGACTCGCCGCGCGAACGCGCATGGAAGCGGATCGTCACGCCCGCCGCGAAATTCTGGGTCTGCAAGCGCGCGGTCGAGCTGACCGGCGAGGTGATGGAAGTGTTCGGCGGCAACGGCTACGTCGACGACGGCCCGATCGCGCGCCTGTTCCGCGAGGCGCCCGTCAACTCGATCTGGGAAGGCTCGGGCAACGTGATGTGCCTCGACGTGCTGCGCGCCGTATCGCGCGAGCCCGACGCGGCCGCCGCGCTGTTCGACGAACTGGCCGACCTCGGCGCGGGCGAACCGCGCATCCGCGCGGCGCTCGACGGATTGCGCGCGATGCTCGCCGCCCCGGCCGACACGCTCGAAGCGTCGGGCCGCGTGTTCGCGCAGCGGCTCGCGCTCGTCGCGCAGGCGTGCCTGCTGCGCCGCGATGCGCCGACGGCCGTCGCCGACGCGTTCGTCGCGACGCGGCTCGCCGCGCCCGACTGGGGCCGCATCGCGGGCGGCTTCGATCCGCACGCGATCGACGTCGCCGCGCTGCTGCAGCGCGCGTACCCGGCCTGACGCCGGCCCGTTCACCCGAACGCGCGTTCGTTCGCCCGCCCCGGAGCCTCGATGAACCTCGTCGCCGCCCTCGACCGCGCCGCCCGTGCGACGCCCGACAAGCCGTTTCTCGTCAGCGAATCCGCGACGATCACGTATGCGGCCGCGCGCGCGCGTTCGCACCGCGCGGCGGCCGTGCTGAGCGCGCTCGGCGTCGCGGCCGGCGACCGCGTCGCCGCGATGTGCTTCAACACGCCGGCCTTCGTCGACCTGATGTTCGGCGCGTGGCGGCTCGGCGCGGCGTTCGTGCCGATCAACCACAAGCTGCAGGCGCCGGAAGTCGACTACGTGCTCGAGCACAGCGGCAGCACCGCGCTGCTGTTCGACGTGGCGCTCGCGCCGGTGGTCGAGCGCCTCGTGCATCCGGCGCGGCGGCTCGTGACGGAGGGCGAGCTCGACGGCGTGCCGAACTTCGACACGATGTGCGCGACGATGGACGGCCTCGCGGGCATCGAGCCGGCCGATGACGACATCGCGCAGATTCTCTACACGTCCGGCACGACCGGCCGTCCGAAGGGTTGCGTGCACAGCCATCGCACGGTGACGCTCGCGGCGATGCAGGCGGCGCTCGCCATCGGGATCGGCCGCAACGAACGCACGCTGATGGCGATGCCGATCTGGCATTCGTCGCCGCTGAACAACTGGTTCGGCGGCACGCTGGTCGCGGGCGGCACCGTCGTGCTGCTGCGCGAATACCATCCGCTGCGCTTCCTGCAGACCGTCGAGCGCGAGCGCGTGACGCTGTATTTCGGCGCGCCGGTGTCGTACACGCTGCCGCTCGACACGATCGACGGCTTCGCGGCATTCGACCTGTCGAGCGTGCGCGCGTGGCTGTACGGCGGCGGCCCGATCGGCGCCGCGCAGGCCGAACGGCTCGCGCAAGCGTATCGCAGCCACGCGTTCTTCCAGGTGTACGGGATGACGGAAACGGGGCCGGCCGGCACGACGCTGTATCCGGACGAGCAGATCGCGAAGGCCGGCTCGATCGGCCGCCAGGGCGGCCCGGGCGTCGACCTGCGCGTCGTGCGGATGGACGGCGTCGATGCGCGGCCGGGCGAGACCGGCGAGATCTGGCTGAAGGCCGACAGCATGATGCTCGGCTATCTCGACGACGCGGCCGCGACGCGCGCCGCGTTCGCGCCGGACGGCTGGTACCGCACCGGCGACGTCGCGCGGATCGATCAGGAAGGCTACCTGTTCATCGTCGACCGGCTGAAGGACATGATCGTCACCGGCGGCGAGAACGTCTATTCGAAGGAAGTGGAGGACGTGCTCGGCGCGCATCCGGACATCGCTGAGGCGGCCGTCGTCGGCGTCCCGCATCCGGACTGGGGCGAGACAGTCGTCGCGCACGTCGTGATGCGGGCGAACGCGGTGCGCGATGCGGATGCGCTGCGCACGTTCTGCGGCGAGCGGCTTGCCGCGTACAAGATCCCGCGCGAGTTCACGTTCGCGCAGGCGCTGCCGCGCACGCCGACCGGCAAGCTGCAGAAGTTTCTGCTGCGCGTGCGTGGGGATTAGCTGCCGCTCACGACGATAAAAAAGCCACCGGGCCGCAACAGGCCGGTGGCTTTTCTGCATGCATGAGCGGCCGGGCAGCGACCTGCGCCGCCGCCCGCGCTTCAGACCATCACATCAAGCTGCTTACTTGCCGCCGATGCTCTTCAGCGGCTTCCACTCGCCCTTCTCGACCTTGTACATCGTGATGCCGCCGTTCTTCAGGTCGCCCTTCGCGTCATACGCGACGTGCGTCGACGTGACGCCGGCCATGTCGGTCTTCGCGAGCACCGGCAGGTACTTCGCCGGATCGGTCGAATCGGCCTTCTTCATCGCGTTCAGCATCGCCATCGCGCCGTCGTACGCGTACGGCGAGTAGGTCTGCACGTCTTCGCCGAAACGCTTCTTGTACTTGTCGGCGTAGGTCTTGCCGCCCGGCATTTCTTCCAGCGGGAGGCCTGCCAGCGAAGCGATCGTGCCGTCGGCCGCGTTGCCCGCGATCTTCAGGAACGTCGGCGTCTTCACCATTTCGCCGCTCATCAGCGGTGCGTTGAAGCCCAGCGCCTTCATCTGCTTGACCATCGGCGCTGCCTGCGAATCCGCGCCGCCGTAGTAGACGAGGTCCGGCTTCGCCGCCTTCAGCTTCGTGAGAATCGCCTTGAAGTCGACGGCCTTGTCGTTCGTGAATTCGCGGTCGACGATCGTTGCGCCGCCGGCCTTCGCGGCCTTCTCGAACTGGTCGGCGAGACCCTGGCCGTAGGCCGTGCGGTCGTCGACGATCGCGATCTTCTTCATGCCGAGATCCTTCGACGCGAACGTGCCGGCCACCGAGCCCTGCTGCGTGTCGGACGTCATCATGCGGAAGGTCGTCTTGTAGCCTTGCTGCGTGTATTCCGGCGCCGTCGCCATCGCGATTTCCGGAATGCCCGCGTTCGCGTAGATACGCGAAGCCGGAATCGTCGTGCCCGAGTTGAAGTGGCCGAGCATGCCCTTGATGCCGTCGTCGACCAGCTTCTGCGCGACCGTCGTGCCCGTACGCGGGTCAGCCTGGTCGTCCTGCGTGCTCAGCACGAACTTCACCGGCTTGCCGCCGATCTTCGGGTTCGTCGCGTTGAAGTCTTCCAGCGCGAGCACGATCCCGTTCTGCATATCCTTGCCGTAGTGCGCCTGCGCGCCCGTCATCGGCCCTGCGTAACCGATCTTCACGTCATCCGCATGGGCCGTCCCCGCCAGCGACATGACCGCGACGAACGTCGCGCCTGCCACCTTTTTCATCGTGTGTTGCATAGCATCTCCTTGGTACCAGGGTAAATGGAGCGGCTTCGGGATCGCCTTGCCGCTTCCTTTGTTTGATCCGAACGGCAAGGATGATCAGCCGATCGTCATCAAATTCGCATTGCCGCCCGCCGCGGCCGTGTTCACGCTCACCGAGCGTTCCGTCAACAGCCGCTCGAGCGCGTAGTCTTCCGCGTCGCCGTTCTCGAACGCGCCCGCCGACACGCCCTGCACCGACACGATCGGGCCCGGCCGCTGCGCGACGTCCTTCACGAGCGTCTGCAGTTCGTCGCTGTCGCCTTCGAACAGCACCGCGTCGAACGGCGCGTCGGCCTGCTTGCGCACCGCCGCGTGCGCCTTCAGCGACGCCGGCAGCGCGGCGACCAGCGCCTCGCCCGCCGCGCCGGCGAACAGTGCGCGGTTGCCGGTCGCGAGCACCGCCGCGAACTGCGCACGCGCGCCGCCCGGCGTGGCCGCGACACACAGCACCGTGCCGCGCGGGCCGAGTGTATACGTGTTTCGCTCGCCCGTCGGCCCGGTCAGCACCGCGGTCGCGCCGGCCGGCACCTGTGCGAGGTAGCCGTCGCAACGCGCGGCCAGCGCCGGCTCGCGCTGCTCGATCAGCCAGTCGCGCAGCATCGTGAGCGCCGCAGCCGGATTGCCGCGCGCATCGCTTTCGGTCGCGCCGTCCGCCACCAGCGACTGCGCGAGCGCGCGCGGCAGGCCCGACGGACGCGTCGCGAGCAGGCGCTGCAGGTACAGCGCGCCACCGGCCTTCGGGCCCGTGCCCGACAGCCCTTCGCCGCCGAACGGCTGCACGCCGACCACCGCGCCGATCACGTTGCGGTTCACGTAGATGTTGCCTACGTGCGCATTCGAGATCACGTGCGCGATCGTCTCGTCGATCCGCGTGTGGATGCCGAGCGTCAGCCCGTAGCCGGTCGCGCGGATCTGCTCGAGCAGCTTGTCGAGCTGGCTGCGGCGGTAGCGCACCACGTGCAGCACGGGGCCGAACACTTCACGCTTCAACTCGTCGATGCTGCCGATCTCGATCAGCGTCGGCGGCACGAACGTGCCGTGCGCGCATGCGTCGGGCATCGGCAATTGCGTGACCATGTGGCCCTTGTCCTTCATCGCCGCGACGTGCGTGTCGATCGTCTGCTTCGCCTCGGCGTCGATCACCGGGCCGACGTCGGTCGACAGCCGGTCCGGGTTGCCGAGCGCCAGCTCGTGCATCGCGCCCTTCAACATCGTCAGCGTGCGGTCCGCGACGTCGTCCTGCAGACACAGAACGCGCAGCGCCGAACACCGTTGACCGGCCGAGTCGAACGACGACTGCATCACGTCCGCGACGACCTGCTCCGCGAGCGCCGACGAATCGACGATCATCGCGTTCTGGCCGCCCGTTTCCGCGATCAGCGGAATCGGCTTGCCGTCCGGGTCGAGGCGCGCGGACAGCGTCTTGTTGATCAGGCGTGCGACTTCGGTCGAACCGGTGAACATCACCGCACGCGTGCGCGCATCGGCGACCAGCGCCGCACCGACGGTCTCGCCGGTGCCCGGCAGCAGTTGCACCGCGCCGGCCGGCACGCCGGCCTCGCGCAGCAGGCGCACGGCTTGCGCGGCGATCAGCGGCGTCTGTTCGGCCGGCTTCGCGAGCACCGTGTTGCCGGCGGCGAGCGCCGCGGCGACCTGGCCCATGAAGATCGCGAGCGGGAAGTTCCACGGGCTGATACAGACCACGGGGCCGAGCGGGCGGTGCGTGTCGTTCGAGAATTCGCCGCGGATCTGCGCCGCGTAGTAGCGCAGGAAGTCGACCGCTTCGCGGATCTCGGCGATCGCGTTCGGCAGCGACTTGCCGGCTTCGCGCACGATCAGGCCCATCAGCGTGTGCATCTGCGCTTCGAGTAGGTCGGCGGCGCGCACCAGGCAATCGGCGCGCGCGTCGACCGGCGTCGCCTGCCAGATCGGCGCGGCGGCCACCGCGTGCGCGAGCGCCGCGCTCACGTGTTCGGACGTCGCTTCGCTGACCGTGCCGACCACGTCGCGCTGGTCGGCCGGGTTGCGCACGTCGCGCGCCGGCGCATCGGCGAGCGCGTCGTCGGCGAGCATCGGCGCCGCGCGCCACGGGTGGTGCGCGCTCGCGAGCAGCGCGGACGACAGCGACGCGAGACGGTGTTCGTTCGACAGGTCGAGGCCCATCGAGTTGGGACGCTCGTCGCCATACAGGTTGCGCGGCAGCGGGATCTTCGCGTGCGGCGCGCCGAGCGGCACGACCTTCGACGCTTCGTCGACCGGATCGGCAACGAGCTCCTTCACCGACACGGTCTTATCGGCGATGCGGTTCACGAACGACGTGTTCGCGCCGTTTTCCAGCAGACGGCGCACGAGGTACGCGAGCAGCGTCTCGTGCGTGCCGACCGGCGCGTACACGCGGCACGGGCGGTTCAGCTTGTCGCGACCGGTGACTTCCTCGTACAGCGGCTCGCCCATCCCGTGCAGGCACTGGAATTCGTACTGGCCCGGGTAGTAGTTCTGGCCCGCGAGCTGGTAGATCGCGGCCAGCGTGTACGCGTTGTGCGTCGCGAACTGCGGGTACACGGCGTCCGGCGCGGCGAGCAGCTTCTTCGCGCACGCGAGGTACGACACGTCGGTGTAGATCTTGCGCGTGTAGACCGGATAGCCTTCGAGGCCGTCGACCTGCGCCCGCTTGATCTCGGTATCCCAGTACGCGCCCTTCACGAGGCGGATCATCAGGCGGTGACGGCTGCGGCGCGCGAGATCGATCAGGTAGTCGATCACGAACGGGCAGCGCTTCTGGTAGCCCTGCACGACGAAACCGATGCCGTTCCAGCCGGCGAGCTCCGGATCGAAGCACAGCGCCTCGAGCAGGTCGAGCGACAGTTCGAGACGGTCGGCTTCTTCCGCGTCGATGTTCAGGCCGATGTCATAGCGGCGCGCGAGCAGCGCGAGGGCGCGCACGCGCGGCAGCAGCTCGCTCATCGTGCGGTCCTGCTGCGAGCGCGAGTAGCGCGCATGCAGCGCCGACAGCTTGATCGAGATGCCCGGGCCTTCGTAGATGCCGCGGCCGCCGGCCGCCTTGCCGATCGCGTGGATAGCCTGTTCGTACGACGCGTAGTAGCGCTGCGCGTCCTCTTCGGTGGTCGCCGCTTCGCCGAGCATGTCGTACGAGTAGCGGAAGCCGCGCGCTTCGTACTTGCGGCTGTTCGCGAGCGCTTCGGAAATCGTTTCGCCGGTGACGAACTGCTCGCCCATCAGGCGCATCGCCATGTCGACGCCCTTGCGGATCAGCGGCTCGCCGCCGCGGCCGATCAGGCGCGTGAGCGCCGACGACAGGCCCGCTTCGCTGTTGGTCGTCACGAGCTTGCCGGTGATCATCAGCCCCCAGGTCGCCGCGTTCACGAACAGCGACGGCGCATGGCCGACGTGCGAGCGCCAGTCGCCCTTGCTGATCTTGTCGCGGATCAGCGCGTCGCGCGTCGCGCGATCCGGAATGCGCAGCAGTGCCTCGGCGAGGCACATCAGCGCGACCCCTTCCTGGCTCGACAGCGAAAACTCGTGGATCAGCCCTTCGACGCCGCCGCCCGAGCTCTTCTCGCGCAGCGCCTCGACCAGCTTCGTCGCGAGCGCCTGCACGTCCGCCTGCAGGTTCGCGGGCAAGCGCGCCTGACCGAGCAGGAACGGCACGCACTCCGGTTCCGGACGGCGGTACGCGGCCGTGATCGCCGCGCGCAGCACCGATTGCGGCTGCACGTTCTGCGCGAACTCGAGGAACGGATGCGGCGAGTTGTCGTCGTCGCCGTCTGCGGCCTGACCGTCGGCGAGCTCCGTCACGCCGCTGTGGCCCGACAGCTCGGGCGGCAACTGGCCGTGCTCGATCCGCTCGAGATACGCGAAGATCGCCTGCTTGATCAGCCAGTGGGGAGTGCGCTCGAGACGCGCGGCGGCGTCCTTGAGGCGCGAGCGGAGAAGGTCGTCGACTTTGACGCCGAGAGTCGTGCTTGCCATGGTGGGTTCGTGCGCCGGTGCGAGCCCGGCAGTGTGGTGTAAGAGGATGCGCGAAATCCTACGGCACGCAATAAAAAGGTGCAACCAAATTGAGAGATAGGTTGCACCCATAAGTTAGTCAATATAATCAGTCACTTATGCGGTTGCAACCTAGGGGTTGCCCGTGGTCGGAGGATCGGTGTTTTCCCTGATCGGGCCGGTTCGACACGCGTGTGCAACCTTCCGTATGCGCGCAAGCGGGCGAAAACCGGTTGCACTGCATGGTGTGACGCGGACGATGCCGGCGGCGGGCAAGCAACGGGAGACGGTTCGGCGCGCCCGGCGGCCGGGGCTTCGCGGCATTCGGCAACGCGCCGTGGCAGGCGCCGCGCGGGCGCCGCTCAGATATCCAGCGGATCGACCTCGACGCTCCACCGCAGCACGCCCTTCAGCGCGCGCAGCGCCGGCTGCCATGCACGCAGCGCATGCTGCAGCGCCGCCCGCGACGCGCTTTCGAGCAGCAATTGCGCGCGATGGACGTTCGCGACCTTGACGATCGTCATCGGCACCGCGTCGTAGACGGTCACGCGATCCGCGCCGGGCAGCCCCGGCAACGCGGCCGCGGCCTGCAGCAGGAACGCGAGCGCCGCGTCGAGCGTGCGCCCTTCGGCGCGCAGCAGCGCCTGGTAGACGAACGGCGGCAGGTGCGCGTCGCGCCGCTCGGCAAGCGTCGAATTCGCGAAGCCCACGTAGTCCTGCCGCCCGAGCGCGTGATACAGCGCGTGACGCGGGTAGCGCGTCTGCACCATCACCTCGCCCGGCAGCCCGGCGCGCCCCGCGCGGCCGCTCACCTGCATCAGCTGCGCGAACAGCCGCTCGCTCGCGCGGAAGTCGTGCGAGAACAGCGCGGTGTCGGCATTGAGCACGCCGACGAGCGACACGCGCTGGAAGTCGTGCCCTTTCGCGATCATCTGCGTGCCGACCAGGATGTCGACCTCGCCCGCGTGCACGTCGGAAAAAAGCGCCTGCGCGCTGCCCTTGCGGCGCGTGCTGTCCGCATCGATCCGCAGGATCCGCGCGCCCGGCACCGCTTCGGCAAGCGCCTCCTCGATGCGCTGCGTGCCGCGCCCGAGCGGCGCGATGTCGACGTTCCCGCACTCGGGGCACGAGCGCGGAATGCGCGCTTCCCAGCCGCAGTGATGGCAGCGCAGTGCGTGCTCGGGCTTGTGCAGCACGACGTACGCGCTGCAGCGCGGGCAACCGGCCACCCAGCCGCACGCGTCGCACGCGAGCTGCGGCGCGTAACCGCGCCGGTTCAGGAACACGAGGCTCTGTTCGCCGCGTTCGAGCCGCGCCTTCAGCGCCGCGACGAGCGGCCCGGACAGCCCGCCCATCGACGCGCGCCCGCGCCGCCGCTCCTCCTCGAGATCGATCAGCCGCACGGTCGGCAGTGTCGCGTCGGCCACCGCGCGGCGCGACAGCGTGAGACGCGTGTAGCGGCCCTGCTCGGCCTGCCACCAGCTTTCGAGCGACGGCGTCGCCGAGCCGAGCACGACCGTGATGCCGAGCTGCTTCGCGCGCCACACGGCCAGGTCGCGCGCCGAATAGCGCAGTCCTTCCTGCTGCTTGTACGCAGGCTCGTGCTCCTCGTCGACGACGATCAGCGCGAGCGTCGGCATCGACGCGAGCACCGCGAGCCGCGTGCCGAGCACGATCCGCGCGCGGCCGGTGTGCGCGGCGAGCCAGTTGCGCGCCCGTTCGCCTTCGGCGAGCCCGCTGTGCAGCGTGACGATCGCGTCGTCGGCGAGCGCACCCGCGAAGCGCGCGCGAAACGCGGCCTCGAACTGCGGCGTCAGGTTGATTTCGGGCACGAGCACGAGCGCCTGCGCGTCCGGCCGCGCGTCGAGCAGCGACGCGAGCGCATGCAGATAGACCTCGGTCTTGCCGCTGCCCGTCACGCCGTGCAGCAGGAACGGCGCGAAACCGTGCGCCGCGCGGATCGCGTCCAGCGCCTCGGCCTGCTGGTCCGTCAACGCCGGCGGCACAGTTCGTCCACCGTTTGTCGACAGGTTATCCACAGGTTTGGCCACAGGCGTATCGGCCCAGCCGATCTCCTCGACGTCGACCCAGCCGCGCGCCGCCCAGTCGTCGAGTGTCGCGGCCGCCTTCGGATGGAGCGCGCGCGCGTCGGGCAGCGTCAGCGAGCCGGTGTCGACGAGTGCCTGCGCGAGCCGGCGCAGCGCGGCGCCGCGCGCGGGCAACGCGTCGGGCAGCGCCGCGCGGCCGGCTTCGGTCGGCTGGTAGCGCACTTCCGGCGCGAGCAGCCGCCCCCAGCGCCCGGCGTCGCGCAACGCCTGCGGCAGCGCCGGCAACGCGACCTCGCCGCGCCCGCGCTGATAGTAATCGGCGGCGAACGACACGAGCGCGAGCCAGTCCGGCGACAGCGGCGGCAAGTCGGCGCAGATCGCGTCGACCGCGCGCAACCGCGACGGCGGCACATCGGTGTGAGTGGTGACTTCGCAGACGAGGCCGACGGCCTGCCGCTTGCCGAACGGCACCTGCACGAGCGTCCCGGGCACCGGCGCCGGCTGCGCGTCGCAGCGGTAGTCGAACAGCGTGGCGAGCGGATGATCGAGCGCGACGCGCAGGTAGGTGCCGCTCATTGCGGCGCTCCGGCGGCGGCAGCACGCGAAGTACGGACGGCTTGCATCCGCGCCCGCATCGCGACGGCGAACTTAAAGTAAAACTTCAGATTCGGCGCTAAGTTTTGGATTCGCATTAGGAATCGCCGTATACCCTGCCCAGCCTGTGGATAACTTTGTTGAGAACTCGCCGCTCAACGGCCGCAACGCGCGCGGGGCCGTGCTTTGCGCTGTTTTTCACTGCTTGCTGCGGTGCCCCGCGAAGCCTTATTCCATAAGGCTGCTATTCAAATTACCGAACCATAGCGAGACAAATTGACCGATACGGGGCTCTACCGCGCTGCAACGTGGAAAATGTGTATAAGTCAAGTCTTGACAAGCACCGAATCGGCAGCGGGAGCGGGGTTGCGCCCTGTTTAGTTTCAGCAACGAAACGCCGTCATCCTGCAGTGCAGCATGACAGCGCTTGCGTTCAGCCCGCTGCTCCGCTACGGATCGCGCGGCTGTGGGTATGCACTTCGTCGACGAGTTCGGCGACGTGATCGGGCGACGTGAATTGCGAAATGCCGTGCCCGAGGTTGAACACGTGGCCCGGATGGTTGCCGTAGCTGTCGAGCACCGCGCGCGCCTGTTCGCGCACCGCGGCCGGCGGCGCGAACAGGATCGTCGGGTCGAGGTTGCCCTGCAACGCCACGCGCCCCGCGACGCGCTCACGCGCGGCGCCGAGGTTGACCGTCCAGTCGAGCCCGACCGCGTCGACGCCGGTCGCCGCGATCTCCTCGAGCCACAGCCCGCCGCCCTTCGTGAACGTGATCACCGGCACGCGCTCGCCATCGTGCTCGCGCTTGAGCTGCGACACCACGCGGCGGATATAGTCGAGCGAGAAGCGCTGATACGCGCCGTCGGCCAGCGCGCCGCCCCACGTATCGAAGATCATCACGGCCTGCGCGCCCGCTTCGATCTGCGCGTTCAGGTACGCGGCCACCGCCTGCGCGTTCACGTCGAGGATCCGGTGCATCAGATCCGGGCGCGAATACGCCATCGACTTCACCGTGCGGAAATCGTCCGAGCCGCCGCCTTCGACCATGTAGCACGCGAGCGTCCACGGGCTGCCCGAAAAGCCGATCAGCGGCACGCGCTGACGGCCCTGAGCGTCGGTGAGCGCGCGGCGAATCTCGCGCACGGCGCCCGTCACGTAGCCGAGCGTCGCCTCGATGTCCGGCACCGCGAGCTTCGCGACGTCGGCCTCGGTGCGCACCGGATGCGCGAACTTCGGCCCTTCGCCGACCTGGAAGTCGAGGCCGAGCCCCATCGCGTCGGGAATCGTCAGGATGTCCGAGAACAGGATCGCGGCGTCGAGCGGGAAGCGCTCGAGCGGCTGCAGCGTCACCTCGGTCGCGTAGTCGGGATTCTTTGCGAGGCCGAGGAAGCTGCCGGCGCGCGCGCGCGTCGCGTTGTATTCGGGCAGGTAGCGGCCGGCCTGGCGCATCAGCCAGATCGGCGTGTAGTCGGTCGGCTCGCGCAGAAGCGCACGCAGGAAGGTGTCGTTGAGCAGGTTATGGGCCACGGTAGGAGCGACGATGCGAAGGCAAAGCGGCATTTTACCGGACAGCCGCGCTCGGGCCGCGCATGCCGATGCGATGGCGGCCATATGACGCGCGCGATGGCTCCGTTATGATCGGACGCTCATATCGAACCGAACGAAGGAGGAGACCGATGAAGACATTCGCCACGCTTGCCACGCTCGCTGCTGCCGCCGCGTTTTGCTGCGCCGCCGCGCACGCGCAGAGTACGGCCACTGCGGCGCCTGCGAGCGCCGCTACCGCCGGCTCGCGGCTCGACGACGTGCTCGCGCGCGGCGCGCTGCGCGTGTGCACGACGGGCGACTACAAGCCGTATTCGTACTATCGCGCGGACGGCCGCTTCGAGGGCATCGACATCGACATGGCCGAATCGCTCGCGAAATCGCTCGGCGTGAAGACCGACTACGTGAAGACGAGCTGGTCGAACCTCACCAACGACTTCGTCGCGAAATGCGACATCGCGGTGGGCGGCGTGTCGACGACGCTCGAGCGCCAGAAGCGCGTGTTCTTCACGCAGCCGTACGTGGTCGACGGCAAGACGCCGATCGTGCGCTGCGCGGATGCCGACAAATACCAAACCGTCGCGCAGATCGACCGGCCCGAAACCCGTGTGATCGTCAATCCGGGTGGCACCAACGAGCGGTTCGCGAAGCAGTTCTTCACGCACGCGAACCTGAC
The DNA here is from genome assembly GCF_015712265.1 of Burkholderia sp. 9777_1386. Lineage (NCBI taxonomy): Bacteria > Pseudomonadati > Pseudomonadota > Betaproteobacteria > Burkholderiales > Burkholderiaceae > Burkholderia > Burkholderia sp. 9777_1386. The sequence goes on from NZ_JACCQB010000019.1 coordinate 15,707, forward strand.
CGTCTATCCGGACAACGTGACGATCTTCAAGCAGATCCTCGCGGGCAAGGCCGACGTGATGGTGACGGATGCGTCCGAGACGCTGCTGCAGCAAAAGCTGAATCCGGGCCTGTGCTCGGTGCATCCGGACAAGCCGTTCCAGTTCGGCGAGAAGGCGTACATGGTGCCGCGCGGCGACGTCGTGTTCCAGCAGTACGTCGACCAGTGGCTGCATCTCGCGCGCTCGACCGGCGAGTACCAGGCCATTTCGGACAAGTGGCTGAAGTAGGCGGCCCGCGCCGCGGCGGCCGATAACGGGCACCGACCCCGCGGCCGCCGGGGTGCCGACATCTCGCCGGAAGCGGCGGCCGCCCGGCCGCCGTTACACCTTCCGTTCGCGCCGCCGCCCTTCGCCATCGGCTCAAAACCCGCCGATTGGCCGAACGGCCGACTTCCGCGCATTCCGATCACGTTTCAAAATCTTTCTGACGAATGAATCGTCATGCGCGGTATCGGTCGCGCCGTGCACTTTCTCGCGTGAAAATCGGCAATTCATCGCGCCCGATACGCGTGAAAAACGCATCGCGCGCACACCCTGAAAACGCGGTGGAAAATATGGGTAAAAATGACCTTTTTCAGGACCCCGAAAACAGCAAAAAATCCCGGAAAGCCTTATCTGGCGGGCGTTACAACCTGAAACACTTTGTTACCGCGACGGGTCATTAATTCGCCCACAATGGCCTCAACGGTTTCAACACGGATGCGGTCTCGTGTGCCAAGTGTGAGCGGACGCGAAGCGCTGCGAGCCAGTCGGTCACGTACCGAAGCCCTTCCGGGGGGCATCCCTGTTGGAGTCGTTTCCGGCCCCCCCGCCGGACTCGGTTTCATCTTTGGTCTCCTCGCGCTAACCCCGTAGCGTGTGGTTTTTAGCGGGCTAATAAGCCCGCTTTTTTTCGTCCATCGAAAACGTAACGGCCTGCACAGGCCGCCACGTTTTTCCCGCATTTTCCGGCATCGTTCCGCTTCAAGCGGTCTTCTGCACGTCGAGCTTCAGCTCCTCGATCATCCGGTCGCGCATCACGAACTTCTGCACCTTGCCCGTCACCGTCATCGGCAGCTCGTCGACGAAGCGGATATAGCGCGGGATCTTGTAGTGCGCGATCTGCCCGTTGCAGAACGCGCGCACGTCGTCCTCGGTCATCTGCTCGTCCGCGCGCAGCACGATCCACGCGCACAGCTCCTCGCCGTACTTCGCATCGGGCACGCCGAACACCTGCGCGCTCTGGATCTTCGGATGCCGGAACAGGAATTCCTCGATTTCGCGCGGATAGACGTTCTCGCCGCCGCGAATCACCATGTCCTTCAGGCGGCCGACGATGTTGCAGTAACCGTCCGCATCGAGCGTCGCGAGGTCGCCGGTATGCATCCAGCCGTCGACCAGCACCTCGCGTGTCTTCGCGTCGTCGTCCCAGTAGCCGAGCATCACCGAATAGCCCTTCGTGCACAGCTCGCCCGTCGCGCCGACCGGCACGATGTCGCCGCTCGGATCGACGATCTTCACTTCGAGATGCGGCTGGATGCGGCCGACCGTCGTCGTGCGCTTCTCCAGCGGATCGTCGGTCGAGCTCTGGAACGACACGGGGCTCGTCTCCGTCATCCCGTAAGCGATCGTGATCTCCGACAGATGCATCTGCGACACCACGCGCTTCATCGTCTCGATCGGGCACGGTGAACCGGCCATGATCCCGGTGCGCAGCGTCGACAGGTCGAATTTCGCGAATTCCGGATGGTCGAGCTCCGCGATGAACATCGTCGGCACGCCATGCAGCGCGGTGCAGCGTTCTTCGGCCACCGCCGCGAGCGTCGCGACCGGGTCGAATGCTTCGCCGGGAAACACCATCGCGGCGCCCTTCGACACGCACGCGAGCACGGCCAGCACCATCCCGAAGCAGTGATAGAGCGGCACCGGGATGCAGAGCGAATCCTGTTCGGTGAAACGCATCGCCATCGCGATCGAGCGCGCGTTGTTGACGACGTTGCGGTGCGTGAGCGTCGCGCCCTTCGGGCTGCCGGTCGTGCCGCTCGTGAACTGGATGTTGATCGGATCGTTGGCCGAGAGCGTCGCGCCGATCGCATCGAGCAGCGCCGGATCGACGGCCCGGCGGCCACGCGCCATCACGTCCGCGAAGCGGAACATGCCGGCAGGCGCCACCTCGCCCATCGACACGATCGTGCGCAGGCTCGGCACGCGCGCTGCATGCAGGTCGCCCGGCGTCGCGGGCGCGAGCTCCGGCGCGATGGTCTGCAGCATCTCGACGTACGCGGAGCTCTTGAAGCGCTCGGCTGCGATCACGGCCTTGCAGCCGACCTTGTTCAGCGCATATTCGAGTTCCGACAGCCGGTAGGCCGGATTGATGTTGACGAGCACCGCGCCGATCCGCGCGGTCGCGAACTGCGTGAGCAGCCATTCGCTGCGGTTCGGCGACCAGATGCCGACGCAGTCGCCCTTCACGATCCCGAGCGCGGCGAGCCCTGCCGCCAGCACGTCGATCTCGTTCGCGAACTCGCGCCAGGTCCAGCGCACCTGCTGCTCGCGGAACACGACGGCCGGGCGGTCGGGAAAGCGGCCAGCCGTGTCGAGCAGGAACCGGCCGATCGTCGCTTCGGATAGCGGCACGTCGGTTGCACCACGCACGTACGACAAGCCGTTCTCGGGCGCGATCAGCGCGCCCACGCCAAGGTCTGCTGCCATGAATGTCTCCGTCCTTTGGGTCTGATCGGCCCGCGCGCGTGCTGCGCGCCTCCGCCGCAACGCTCGCGACGGGCGGCCTCACCGCGGATGATGCCGCGCTCCGCTGACGGTACTCTGACATCAAATCGCGGCGGACGGATGAAATAGCACGATCGGACGCAATGATCCGGCCCGAAAAACGCAGACGAAATGCGGGCGAAACACGGAGGAAGCGTGGACGACGCCCAGACGAAAAAAAGCAGCCCGAAGGCTGCTTTCTTTCGCGGGATACGCGGCGCGGCTCAGTGCCGGCTGCGGATCTTCGCCAGACGCTGGATCGCCTCGAGCTGCGCCATCGCGGTCGCGAGCTCGGATTGCGCTTTCGCGAGGTCGAGATCCGACTTCGCGTTCTGCAGCGTTTCCTCGGCACGCTTGCGCGCTTCCTCGGCTTTCGCCGCGTCGAGGTCCTTGCCGCGGATCGCGGTATCGGCGAGCACCGTCACGGCGCCCGGCTGCACTTCGAGAATGCCGCCCGCGACGAACACGAATTCGTCGTTGCCGCCCTCGACCTCGATGCGCACCGCACCCGGACGAATCCGGGTAATGAGCGGCGTGTGACCCGGCAGAATGCCCAGCTCACCCGTTTCGCCCGGCAGCGCGACGAATTTCGCCTCGCCCGAGAAGATCTGCTCTTCCGCGCTGACGACGTCTACTTTGATGGTTGCCATATCGACTCCAATCTCATCCACGGGTTGAGCGTATTGCGGCCGGCGCAGGCGGCCGGAATATAAATCATCACTGACTTATTGTTCCGGCCGGCGCTCGCCGGCTTGCGACTCACTCAAGCCCTTACTGGATCTTCTTGGCCTTTTCGAAGGCTTCGTCGATCGTGCCGACCATGTAGAACGCCTGTTCCGGCAGGTGGTCGCACTCGCCGTCGACGATCATCTTGAAGCCGCGGATCGTTTCCTTCAGCGGCACGTACTTGCCCGGCGAGCCCGTGAACACTTCAGCAACGTGGAACGGCTGCGACAGGAAACGCTGGATCTTACGCGCACGGGCGACCGACAGCTTGTCTTCCGGCGACAGTTCGTCCATGCCCAGAATCGCGATGATGTCGCGCAGTTCCTTGTAGCGCTGCAGCGTCTGCTGAACGCGACGGGTGATCGAGTAGTGCTCTTCACCGATCACGTTCGGGTCGATCTGGCGCGACGTCGAGTCGAGCGGGTCGACCGCCGGGTAGATACCCAGCGAAGCGATGTCACGCGACAGAACGACGGTTGCGTCCAGGTGGCCGAAGGTCGTCGCCGGCGACGGGTCGGTCAAGTCGTCCGCAGGGACGTACACGGCCTGGACCGACGTAATCGAGCCCTTCTTGGTCGACGTGATGCGCTCTTGCAGCTTGCCCATTTCTTCAGCCAGCGTCGGCTGATAGCCCACTGCCGACGGCATACGGCCGAGCAGTGCCGACACTTCGGTACCGGCCAGCGTGAAACGGTAGATGTTGTCGACGAAGAACAGCACGTCGAGGCCTTCGTCACGGAAGTGCTCGGCCATCGTCAGGCCGGTCAGCGCGACGCGCAGACGGTTGCCCGGCGGCTCGTTCATCTGGCCGTACACCAGCGCGACCTTGTCGAGAACGTTCGAGTCCTTCATTTCGTGGTAGAAGTCGTTCCCTTCACGGGTACGCTCGCCCACGCCCGCGAACACGGAGTAACCGCCGTGTTCCTTCGCGATGTTGTTGATGAGCTCCATCATGTTGACGGTCTTGCCCACGCCTGCACCACCGAACAGGCCAACCTTGCCGCCCTTTGCGAACGGGCAGATCAGGTCGATGACCTTGATACCCGTTTCGAGCAGTTCGGTCGACGGCGACAGTTCGTCGAACGCCGGTGCCTTCTGGTGGATCGAACGCGTCACGTCGCTGTCGATCGGGCCGGCTTCGTCGATCGGACGGCCAAGCACGTCCATGATTCGGCCGAGGGTCGGCTTGCCGACCGGCACCGAGATCGGCTTCGCCGTGTTCTTCACGGTCAGGCCGCGGCGCAGGCCGTCGGATGCACCCAGACAAATGGTACGGACCACGCCGTCACCCAGCTGCTGCTGGACTTCGAGCGTCAGTTCCGAGCCATCGAGAATGAGCGCGTCGTAAATCTTCGGCATGCTGTCGCGCGGGAATTCCACGTCGATAACGGCGCCGATGCACTGTACGATCTTGCCTTCTACCAAAGCAGCAGTACTCATCGCTTTTCCTTTAAATACCTGATTCTTTACTCGCGCAAAGGCGCAGTTGTCGTCCCGGGCGCGCGCTTAAACAGCGGCTGCGCCGCCGACGATCTCCGACAGTTCTTTCGTGATCGCGGCCTGACGGCTCTTGTTGTACACGAGCTGCAGTTCGCTGATCACCGTCTTCGCGTTGTCGGACGCGGCCTTCATCGCGACCATGCGCGCCGATTGCTCGGACGCCATGTTTTCCGCGACGGCCTGGTACACCAGCGCCTCGACGTAACGCACGAGCAGTTCGTCGACGACTGCCTGCGCGTCCGGCTCGTAGATGTAGTCCCACGACGTCGCCGGCGTACCGTCATCGGCTTCGAAGTGGTCCGACGACAGCGGCAGCAGCTGCTCGATCACGGCTTCCTGCTTCATCGTGTTGACGAAGCGCGTGTAAGCGATATAAACCGCCGACAGCTTGCCTTCCGAGTACAGATCGAGCTGCGTCTTCACGGCGCCGATCAGCTTGTCCAGGTGCGGGGTGTCGCCGAGGTGCACGACCTGCGACATCACCTTCGCGCCGAAGCGGTTCAGGAACCCGAGGCCCTTGCCGCCGATCGCGGTGGCTTCGACCTTCTGGCCCTTCTCTTCCAGCTCCTTGAACTTCTGCACCGTCGCACGCAGCACGTTGGTGTTCAGACCACCGCACAGACCCTTGTCCGTCGTGACGAGGATGATGCCGGCCGTCTGCGCGCCGTCGTTCGCCACCATGAACGGGTGACGGTACTCGGGGTTCGCACGGCTCATGTGCGCGGCGATGGCACGGACCTTGTCTGCATACGGACGAGCGGCGCGCATGCGTTCCTGCGCGCGACGCATCTTCGATGCAGCCACCATCTCCATCGCCTTCGTGATCTTGCGCGTGTTCTGCACGCTCTTGATCTTGCCGCGAATTTCCTTCATTCCAGCCATAGCTTGCTCCTTGACCAAGGGGGCGCGGGCGCATCAGCACCCGCGCGGCCTCAGTGTGTCACTCGCGGATCAATAGGCACCGGACTTCTTGAAGGCTTCGATCGCCGAGCGCAGTGCGCCTTCGTCGTCCTTCGAGAGATCCTTGGTGTCTTCGATGCGCTTGATGAGGTCAGCGTGGCTGGTCTTCAGGTTGTCGCGCAGGCCCTTCTCGAACGACAGCACTTGCTTGACGTCGAGGTCGTCGAGGTAGCCGTTGTTCGCGGCGTACAGCGACACGGCCAGTTCCCAGACCTGCAGCGGCTGGTACTGCGGCTGCTTCAGCAGTTCCGTCACGCGGCGGCCGCGCTCGAGCTGCTTGCGGGTCGCTTCGTCGAGGTCCGATGCGAACTGCGCGAATGCGGCCAGTTCACGGTACTGCGCGAGGTCGGTACGGATACCGCCCGACAGCTTCTTCACGACCTTCGTCTGAGCAGCGCCACCGACGCGCGACACCGACACGCCGGCGTTGATTGCCGGGCGGATGCCTGCGTTGAACAGGTCGGTTTCCAGGAAGATCTGGCCGTCGGTAATCGAGATCACGTTCGTCGGAACGAACGCGGTCACGTCGCCAGCCTGCGTTTCGATGACCGGCAGTGCCGTCAGCGAACCGCTCTTGCCCTTCACTTCGCCGTTCGTGAACTTCTCGACGTACTCTTCCGACACGCGAGCCGCACGCTCCAGCAGACGCGAGTGCAGATAGAACACGTCGCCCGGGTACGCTTCACGGCCCGGCGGACGGCGCAGCAGCAGTGAGATCTGACGGTATGCCCAAGCCTGCTTGGTCAAGTCGTCATAGATGATCAGCGCGTCTTGGCCACGGTCGCGGAAGTATTCGCCCATCGTGCAGCCGGCGTACGGCGCCAGGTACTGCATGGCAGCCGAATCCGATGCCGAAGCGGCGACGACGATCGTGTATTCCATCGCGCCCGTTTCTTCGAGCTTGCGAACCACGTTCATGATCGACGAAGCCTTCTGGCCGATCGCGACGTAGATACAAATCAGGTCCTTGCCCTTCTGGTTGATGATCGCGTCGAGCGCCACCGCGGTCTTGCCGCACTGACGGTCGCCGATGATCAGCTCACGCTGGCCACGGCCGATCGGCACCATTGCGTCGATCGACTTGATGCCCGTCTGCACCGGCTGCGACACCGACTTGCGCCAGATCACGCCCGGGGCGATCTTTTCGATCGCGTCGGTCAGCTTCGCGTTGACCGGGCCCTTGCCGTCGATCGGGTTGCCGAGCGCATCGACCACGCGGCCGACGAGCTCCGGACCGACCGGGACTTCCAGAATGCGGCCCGTCGTCTTGACGATGTCGCCTTCCGAAATGTGTTCGTATTCGCCGAGAATCACCGCGCCGACCGAGTCGCGCTCGAGGTTCAGCGCGAGGCCGAACGTGTTGCCCGGAAACTCGAGCATTTCGCCCTGCATCACGTCCGACAGGCCGTGGATGCGCACGATACCGTCGGTCACGGAGATCACGGTGCCCTGGTTGCGAACGTCTGCGCTCGCTTCAAGGCCCTGGATCCGGCTCTTGATCAGCTCGCTGATCTCAGAGGGATTGAGTTGCATTATTCGCTCCTGATAGTCAATTCTGTTGCGTGCCGGCGTGGCGCTCAGGCGGTCAAGGCAGCCTGCATCGATGCGAGGCGCGCGCGAACCGAGGTGTCGAGCACTTCGTCGCCGACCGTCACGCGCACGCCGCCGATCAGCGACGAATCGACTTCGACCGTCGGTTTCAGCTTGCGCTTGAACTTGCGTTCGAGGCCCGAGACGAGACTGTCGAGATCCGCGCCGTTCAGCGGGAACGCGCTCACGATCTCGGCGTCGGCTGCGCCTTCACGTTCGTTCTTGAGCGCCTCGAACTGCTCGGCAATTTCCGGCAGCAGCGCGATGCGATGATTGTCGACCAGCATCTGCACGAAGTTCTTCGCTTCGGCGCCGGCCGCGAGCGGCGACTTGGCCGCAGCAAGCAGCAACTCGGCTACTTGCGTGCGCGTCACCTTCGGGCTCGACGCGACCGACAGCACTTCCGGCAGACGCGCAACCTGGGCCAGCTCTTGCACGAGCGTGGACCAGGCGGCGATGTCACCGCCCTCGGCCACGCGGAACAGCGCTTCTGCGTAAGGGCGGGCGATGGTTGCAAGTTCGGCCATGATCAGAGCTCGGCTTTCAGTTGATTCAGCAGTTGGGCGTGGGCCGTTTGATCGACTTCGCGCTTCAGGATCTGCTCGGCGCCCTTCACGGCCAGCGCGGCGACTTCGCCACGCAGCGCTTCGCGCGCCTTCACGATTTGCTGTTCTGCTTCCGCCTTCGCCTGGGCGACGATGCGGGCGGCTTCAGCCTGGGCATTGGCCTTGATTTCCTCGGCGACCGCCTGGGCACGCTTTTCAGCGTCGGCGATGCGCTGCTGGCCGTCGTTGCGGGCCTGCGCGAGTTCCTGGTCCACGCGCTTGTGCGCTGCGTCGAGTTCCGCCTTGCCCTTCTCCGCGGCGGCGAGGCCGTCGGCGATCTTCTTCGAACGTTCGTCGAGGGCGTTGATCAACGGCGGCCACACGAATTTCATCGTGAACCACGCGAGGACCAGGAACACGACCATTTGCGCAAACAGAGTTGCGTTGAGATTCACGGTGTTTCCTTATCTGCTATTCCGGAAAAATGAAACGGTAAGGCGCTCATCGAGTTGCATTCGATCAGCGCCCCAAGTCTCCGTTCCGCCCTGCGCCGGCTCACGCCGGACGCATATTTCCGAGGAACCTTAGCCTGCGAGCTTCGACAGGAGCGGGTTCGCGAACGCGAACAGCATTGCGACACCAACGCCGATCAGGAATGCAGCGTCGATCAGACCAGCCAGCAGGAACATCTTCGTTTGCAGCGGGTTGATGAGTTCCGGCTGACGTGCGCAGGCTTCGATGTACTTGCCACCCATCAGCGCGATACCGATACAGGCGCCGATTGCACCCAGGCCGATGATGATGCCGATACCGATGGCGGTCAGACCCTGGATGTTGGCGATGTAAGCTTGCATGATCACTCCTTTGTGAAAAGACTTGGAACTGAGATTTAAAAAACTAAAACGGAAACTCTTTCTTGCACGCCGCGCTTAGTGCTTGTCGTGCGCCTGGCCGAGATACACCAGCGTCAGCATCATGAAAATGAATGCCTGCAACAGAACAATCAGGATGTGGAAGATTGCCCAGACGCTACCCGCGATCACATGACCAACGAAGCCGAGGAACGTTGCGTCGCCACCGAAGCTCCACATGCTGCCGAGCAGGGCGATCAACAGGAACAACAGCTCACCCGCGTACATGTTGCCGAACAGCCGCATACCGAGCGAGACGGTCTTCGCGAGATATTCGACAATGTTGAGCGCGAGGTTCGGGATCCACAGCAGCGGGTGCGCGCCGAACGGTGCCGACAGCAGCTCGTGCACGAAGCCGCCCGCGCCCTTGATCTTGATGCTGTAGTAGATCATCAGGACGAACACGCCGAGCGCGATGCCGAGCGTGCCGTTCAGGTCGGCCGTCGGAACGATGCGATGGTGGGAAATCACGTCCGACAGACCGAGCAGGCCGATCACGCGGCCCGGCAGGTCGACCGGGAGGAAGTCGAGGGAGTTCATCAGCGCAACCCACACGAACACCGTGAGGGCGAGCGGCGCGATGAAGGTGCGATTGCCGTGGACGATGGCCTTCGACTGGTCTTCGACCATTTCGACGAGCATCTCGATCGCGCACTGGAAACGGCCCGGCACGCCCGACGTCGCCTTGCGGGCAGCCAGACGCAGCAGGACGATCGTCACGATGCCGCATACGATCGACCAGAACAGCGTGTCGAGATTCCAGACGTGAATGTCGAAAATCGACGTCTGATGCGAGGTGGAGAAATTCTGCAAGTGGTGCGCAATGTACTCGGACGGATCCGGACCGCGCGTGCCTTCGCTAGCTGCCATATCGTTAATGCCACCCAAATTGTCGAAAATCGTTTTGCCCGTTCCGCAACACGCTATTGCGGGAACGGGCCGGTGCGGTTCGTTGTCGAAACCGCACGCTGCTTGTTCCTTACCGCCAGGCCAGCGCGATCCAGTACGTCTTCAGCACGACGAGGTACGTGACGAGGAACGGCACCCAGTGCACGCCGGCCCAGCCGAACGCCACCGCGGTGAACATCCCGATCGTCAGAGCGAGTTTCAGGGCTTCGCCCATCACCCAGCTCATCACGGTGGCCGAGCCACCTGCCTTCAGTCGTGCCACGAATACCGCACTGGGCACCCAGCCGATCGCTCCGCCCAGAAACGCGGATTGCGCAGCGGCGCCCGGCGACTTCGAAAACAGCCACCACGCCAGCGTTGCAACCAGGGACAGGACCACTTGCGCGAACACCACCTTGTAGGGGGTCACGCGCGAGGGCTTGCTCACGTTCGGACCGAACAGCCTTTCGGCCTCTGCCCGTGTAAGCGGAACGATGTTGTTATCTTGCTGCTCGACATCCCAGTCATCGTCGGATTCACGCCGCGCGCCGGCCGCCGAAGCGGTGCGTTGCGTGCGCTGATCATCGTGCCTGTCGTCCGGCGCCTGACCCGCCATCGCAATCTTCCGCTGAAATCCTTGAACCCGACCCCAAGCTTTCTGAAAGCTTTCAGGGGTGCCTAGCTAACAAATCCGGGCGATTGTAAGCGATAGTTGCAAGTGATTCAAGGCTTTAGACGCGACAAAAACCTGCATAAAACGACGCCTCATGATGTGAAAAAACACCCGATTCGACGACGTACGATGACAGTTGTAAGGTCGGTTTTTTGCACCGGTATTTCTTGTGCGAAAAAGTCCGGTGACGGCGGAAATGACGGGGAAACGACGCCCGCTGCGGGACAGCAGGAAGCGGCGCGATCGCCGCCGGGCATCCGCTGCCATGGAGTCGTCGGGAACGACTCGGCGCGACACGCCGGAACACGCAAGACGCCGCGATCAAACCATCGCGCGCGGCGCGAGAAACTCGACCGGTTGCTCGCGCATCGATTCGTCCAATCAGTTGTCGCGCCGCCACAGAAGTTCGACTGTGGGCCGCAGCACTTATCAACAATCCTTGATCACTGCGGACGCTGTGCGCCCCGTCCGCCGCCCGAACGGCACACCTGTGCGGCGCGCATCGGCCTCGCTCAACCGTGCATGAGCAACCACGCGCCGAGCGCCGCGCTCACCAGCGCGAACGGAATCGAAACGAGGTGGAACGGCAGCCACATGCGCGGCTCCTTCGCGAGACGCACCGCGATCAGGTTCGCGAGCGAGCCGATCGCGAAACCGAAGCCGCCGACCGATACGCCGAATGCCAGCGCGCGCCAGTCGTGCGTGAACTCCGACAGCAGAATCGCGGCCGGCACGTTGCTGATCACCTGCGACAGCGCCGCGCCGGCGGCGTAGACGCGCAGCGGCGAATCGAGTTGCGCATGCGCGACCGCATCGTGCACGACGGGCAGCGCAGCCGCACTGCGCAACACGACGAACATCAGCACGAAGATCAGCAGCAGCAGCCAGTCGATCTTCAGGACTGCGTCACGTTTGACGGCGAGCAGCACGATCGCGACACACGCGAGGCCGGGCAGCGGATGGTGCGCATCGGCGAGCAGCACGAACGCGGCGAACAGCACCGCCGCGATCAACGCGTGAATGCGTTGGACGGGAAAGGACGCGGCGTCGCCGGACAGGTCGAGCGGCTTCGCGCGAAACATCAATGCAGTCAGCACGAGCAGCAGCGCCATCAGCGCGAGCGCGAGCGGCCCGAGCGTGACCACGAAACGGCCGAACGACACGCCGCTCAATTGCCACAGGAACAGATTCTGGGGATTGCCGAGCGGGGTCGCGACGGACCCGGCGTTGACGGCCAGCGCGACGACGATCACGAGCCGCCGGAACGGCAGCGGTGTCAGCGCGCGCAGCGACACCATCAACGGTACGACGACGAACAGCGCGACGTCGTTGGTGAGCCACATCGACAGCACGGCGGCGAAGCCGACAAGCAGCATCGCGAGCCCTCGCTCGGAATGCACGTGATGCACGATGCGATGCGCGAGCCACATCAGGCAGCCGGACAACTCGAGCGCCTTGGTCAGCATCAGCAGGCCCGCGAGCGTCGCGACCGTCTGCCAGTCGACGCGGTCGGCCAGTACCGAAAATGGTTGCGGACGCACCCATTGCAGCACGATCAGGCCAAGTGCCAGCACCGACAGTACCGGTTCCTGCGCGAGCCAGCCGAGCCACCGGCGCGGCGCCGGTGCGCCCGTTTGCTCCATGGGTTGCCCGTTACTCTTCGGTCGCGACGTTGCCGCGCAGGCGCGCGAGAATGCCCTCGAGCGCGTCGAGGTTGCCGAAGTCGATCAGCACCTGCCCGCGCCCGCGGCGGCCCAGCTTGATCTTCACCGTCGACGCGAGCAGGTCTGACAACTCCTCTTCGAGACGACGTGTATCGCGGCCGCCGTCGTCCTTCGCGCGCGCCTTCACGGCCGGCGCTTCCTTCGTCGTATGTGCGACGAGCTTCTCGGTCTCGCGCACCGACATGCGCTTGTTGACCACCTGATGCGCGAGCGTGATCTGCGTGGCCGCGTCGACCGCGAGCAGCGCGCGCGCGTGCCCCATGTCGAGATCGCCGGCCAGCAGCATCGTCTGCACGGGTGACGCGAGGTTCAGCAGGCGCAGCAGGTTCGACACCGCGCTGCGCGAACGGCCGACCGATTCGGCCGCCTGTTCGTGCGTGAAACCGAACTCGTCGAGCAGGCGCTGGATGCCGTGCGCCTCTTCGAGCGGATTCAGGTCCTCGCGCTGGATGTTCTCGATCAGCGCCATCGCGGCGGCGGCCTGATCGGATACGTCCTTCACGAGCACCGGCACTTCATCGAGGCCGGCCAGGCGCGCCGCGCGGAAACGCCGCTCGCCCGCGATGATCTCGTATTTGTCTGACGAAATAGGCCGTACCAGGATCGGCTGCATCACGCCCTGCGCGCGAATGCTGGCCGCGAGCTCCTGCAGGCTGCCTTCGTCCATCCGCGTACGCGGCTGGTACTTGCCGGCTTGCAGCTTGCCGAGCGCGAGCGTGTTCGGTGCGCCTTCGATCTTCACCGCTTCGGTGATATCGGCACTGCCGCCGAGCAGCGCTTCGAGGCCACGTCCCAAGCCCTTCTTCTTTGGTACCGCGTTCATGTCTTTCTTCCTCGCTTCGCTCATGTCCGGATCACGACACCTCGAACGCGCGCACGCGTTCGATCATCTCGGCACCGAACTGGATATACGCCTGCGCACCGCGCGAGCTGCGATCGAACACGACGCCCGGCAACCCGTAACTCGGCGCTTCCGCCAGGCGCACGTTGCGCGGAATCACCGCGTCGAACACCTTGTCGCCGAAGTGCGCTTTCAGTTGATCGGAGACTTGCTGCTGCAGCGTGATGCGCGGATCGAACATCACGCGCAGCAGGCCGATGATCTTCAGGTCGCGATTCATGTTCGCGTGAACCTGCTTGATCGTATTGACGAGATCCGACAGCCCTTCCAGCGCGAAGTACTCGCACTGCATCGGGATCACGACGCCGTGCGCCGCGCACAGGCCGTTCAGCGTCAGCAGCGACAGCGTCGGCGGGCAATCGATCAGCACGAAATCGTAGTCGTCGGCCACGCGCTCGAGCGCGGCCTTCAGCCGGCGCTCGCGATTGTCGATGCTGATCAGCTCGATCTCGGCGCCGGACAGCTCGCGGTTCGCGGGAAGCACGTCGTAGGTGACGCCTTCCGGACGCACGCGCGCGTCGGTCACCGACACGCCATCGACCAGCACTTCGTACACGGTCGCTTCGCAGGCGGCCTTGTCGATCCCGCTGCCCATCGTCGCGTTGCCCTGCGGGTCGAGATCGATCAACAGGACTCGTTGCTCCTGCGCTGCAAGGCTTGCGGCGAGATTGACCGATGTCGTCGTCTTGCCGACGCCCCCCTTCTGGTTCGCAACGCAGAAGATCTTTGCCATCGTTGGTGTGTTCCCTTTACCTTCAAACAAACGGCGCGCTACCGCGCGCCTTCAATTCGCGTCGTCGACGGCCACTTCGAACAGATGCCGCTCCGCATCGAGCATCGGCACCGCCAGCCGGATCGTCTGCTTGACGTGGCTGCCTTCCGGCAACCGCGCAATCTCGTCGTCCGGGTGAACGCCCTTCATCGCCCAGATCGAACCACCCGGCGCGACCAGATGTCGAGCAAGTTTAACGAAGTCGGATAGATCCGCGAAAGCGCGGGATACGATCATGTCGAATTTTTCCGGCACTTCGACACCCGGCTGCAGCGATTCGACCCGCCCGGTGACCACCGACAAGTTCGCCAGCTTCAGCTCCGCGCGCATCTGCGTCTGGAAGGCAGACTTCTTCTGCACGATATCGTTCAGCGTGACCTGCCAGCCCGGCTCGACGATCGCCAGCACGATACCGGGCAGCCCGCCACCCGAGCCGACGTCGAGCACGCGCGCCGACGTACGACCACGCAGATGCGGGACGATGGAAAGCGAATCGAGGATGTGCTGGATCAGCATCTGCTTCGGGTCGCGGATCGCGGTCAGGTTGTAGACCGCGTTCCACTTGCCGAGCAGCGCGACGTAGTCGAGCAGCTGGTTGCGTTGCGCATCCGTCAGCGTGAGGTCGAGCGCCGCCGTGCCTTCGACGAGCATCTGTTCCAGTACGTCCCGATTAACCGCCGGCGCGCGACGCGCCGTCATTGTTGCGTCGGGACGGTGCCGTCCCCCTGCTCCGCGGCCTCTGCGGCCGTGCCGTTGCGGCGGCCCAAGCCGCGCCGCTTCAGGTGCACCATCAGCAGCGAGATGGCCGCCGGCGTGACACCCGAGATACGCGACGCTTGCCCGATCGTTTCCGGCCGGAACTCGTTGAGCTTCTGGCTCACCTCGAACGACAGGCCGCGGACTTCACGGTAATCGATACCGTCCGGCAGGCGCGTGTTCTCGTTCGCATCGTTGCGCTCGATCTCGGACGCCTGGCGCTCGATATAGCCCTGATACTTGATGCCGATCTCGACCTGTTCCTTGATCTGTTCGAGCAGCACCGGATCGTCCGTCAGCGGCTCCGCGGGGCCGCACTCGCCGCCCTTCAGTCCGCATACGCCGTCGTAGCTCACACCCGGGCGGCGCAGCAGTTCGGCGAGGCTGTATTCGTGATCGATCGCCTTGCCGAGCAACGCGGTCGCCTCTTCTGCCGGCAGCGTCTTCGGCGTGACCCAGGTCGACTTCAGGCGTTCGGTTTCACGTGAAACAGCGTCGCGTTTCCGGCTGAAGGCGTCCCAGCGCGCGTCGTCGACCAGCCCCAGTTCGCGACCGATTTCGGTCAGGCGCATGTCAGCGTTATCTTCGCGCAGGCTCAGGCGATACTCGGCGCGACTCGTGAACATCCGGTACGGCTCGGCCACACCGCGCGTAACGAGATCGTCGACCAGCACGCCCAGATAGGCCTGGTCGCGCCGCGGGCACCACGCCTCCTTCTCCTGCACGTAACGGCCCGCATTGAGGCCGGCCAGCAGACCCTGCGCAGCCGCCTCTTCGTAGCCGGTCGTGCCGTTGATCTGGCCCGCAAAGAACAGCCCGTTGATCGCCTTCGTCTCGAGCGACGCCTTCAGCGCGCGCGGGTCGAAGTAGTCATACTCGATCGCGTATCCGGGACGCAGGATGTGCGCGTTCTCGAGGCCGCGCATCGAATGCACGAGCTCGAGCTGGACATCGAACGGCAGGCTCGTCGAGATCCCGTTCGGGTAGAACTCGTTGGTCGTCAGCCCTTCCGGTTCCAGGAAGATCTGGTGCGATTCCTTCGATGCGAACCGGTGGATCTTGTCCTCGATCGACGGGCAATAGCGCGGCCCGACACCTTCGATCACGCCTGTATACATAGGCGAACGGTCGAGACCGCCGCGAATGATGTCGTGCGTGCGCTCGTTCGTATGCGTGACCCAGCACGGCAGCTGCTGCGGATGCTGCTCCGCGCGGCCCAGGAACGAGAACACGGGGATCGGATCGAGGTCGCCCGGCTGCTCGTCGAGCTTCGAGAAGTCGATCGTTCGCCCGTCGATACGCGGCGGCGTACCGGTCTTCAGGCGGCCCTGCGGCAGCTTCAGCTCCTTCAGGCGCGACGACAGCGACACGGCCGCCGGATCGCCCGCGCGGCCGCCCGTGTAGTTGTTCAGGCCGACGTGGATCTTGCCGTCGAGGAACGTACCGGCCGTCAGCACGACCGCGCGCGCGCGAAAGCGGATGCCGATCTGCGTGACGGCGCCAACCACGCGGTCACCTTCGACGATCAGGTCGTCGACCGCCTGCTGGAACAGCCACAGGTTCGGCTGATTTTCGAGCCGGTGGCGAATCGCGGCCTTGTACAGGATGCGATCGGCCTGCGCGCGTGTCGCGCGCACGGCCGGGCCCTTCGACGAATTGAGGATCCGGAACTGAATACCGCTTTCGTCCGTCGCGGCGGCCATTGCGCCGCCCAGTGCGTCGACTTCCTTGACCAGATGGCCCTTGC
Organism: Burkholderia sp. 9777_1386; assembly: GCF_015712265.1. Lineage (NCBI taxonomy): Bacteria > Pseudomonadati > Pseudomonadota > Betaproteobacteria > Burkholderiales > Burkholderiaceae > Burkholderia > Burkholderia sp. 9777_1386. Next base: position 32,188 of record NZ_JACCQB010000019.1, read on the forward strand.
CAATGCCGCCGATCGACGGATTGCAGCTCATCTGCCCAAGCGTTTCGATGTTGTGGGTCAGCAGCAGTGTCTTTGCGCCCATGCGGGCGGACGCCAGCGCGGCTTCCGTGCCGGCATGACCGCCACCGACGACGATGACGTCAAATTCTGTGGGAAAAAGCATGGTGGATTCCGTACGCAGAGCTGCGCACGAACCTATCAGAGAAATGTATGGGCCGAATTATAGCGGGTTCGCTTTTCACCCGAAGGCCGTCCGAATGGTAGGGTCTGTGCATTTCGGCGATTTTTTGGCTGAGGACCGGTGAAATGCGTTGGTAGGCGTACTTCGGCGATGCCTACGAGCGATTCAACGCACATCGTCGTGCCTGTGCAAAAAACCTGGTTGATAGTCGCGTCAGCATGTGTGGAACTCGTTAACTGGCCAATGCCTGTGGAGCAGCGCAACGCGCCAGACCCGACATCCTGTGCCCATCACCACACAGCATTTCTGTCGGTCGTCCCCATGCTTATCCACCGAAGCGCGCCACATCATCGGCCTGTGGAACAAGCAAGCGCAGCACCGCACAGAGCTTCCCACTATTCCGGCGCGACTTATCCGCCGGGCCAGAATCGTCGACGCATCGAAACCCGGCCAGCCCCAAAACAAAAACGGCGTGTTTCACGTGAAACACGCCGTCCGTTTCCCGCCCACCGAGCCAACAATCAAGCCGTCTTCTTCGCCAGCCCGAGGTACGTTTCGATCACACGCGGATTCTGCGCGAGTTCGGCCGCCGGCCCTTCCAGTGCAAACTCGCCCGTCTCCAGCACATAACCGTAATCGGAGATCTGCAGCGCCGCCCGTGCGTTCTGCTCGATCAGCAGCGTCGCCACGCCGGTGCCGCGCAACGCGCTGATGATATGAAAGATCTCTTTCACGATCAGCGGCGCCAGCCCGAGGCTCGGCTCGTCGAGCATCAGCAGATCGGGTTTGCCCATCAGCGCACGGCCGACCGCCAGCATCTGCCGCTCGCCACCGGACAGCGTGCCGGCCGCCTGCCGGCGCCGCTCCTTCAGCCGCGGGAACAGCGCGAACACGTGATCGAGCTGATCGAGGAAGTTCGCTTCCCCGGCCTGCTTGCGCCGATATGCGCCCAATACGAGGTTGTCCTCGACCGTCATCGTGCTGAACAGCTCGCGTTTCTCCGGTACGAGGCACATCCCGCGTGCGACGCGCTGCTCGACGGGCAATGCGCCGACGTCGTTGCCGCGATACACGACCGCGCCGGATGCGTGCCCCGTTACCGGCAGCGCCCCCATGATCGCGTTCAGCAGCGTCGACTTACCGGCGCCGTTCGGGCCGATCACGCTGACGATCTGTCCCGCCCCGACCTTGATGGCCGCGCCGTGCAGCGCCTCCACCTTTCCGTACCGCACCGCCAATCCGCGTACTTCAAGAATCGGCATCGTCGTGTCCGTCATCACTCCACCCCGCCCAGATACGCTTCGAGTACGGCCGGGTCCTGCTGCACATCCTGCGGCAGCCCTTCCGCGATCCGCGTGCCGAATTCCATCACCACCAGCCGGTCGGTGAGGTTCATCACGAAATCCATGTCATGTTCCACGAGCAACACACTCATCCCTTCGGCCTTCAGCCGCCGCAGCAGGTCGGCGAGTTGCTGCTTCTCCTGGTAACGCAGCCCGGCGGCCGGCTCGTCGAGCAGCAGCAGCGTCGGATCGCAGCACAGCGCCCGCGCGATTTCGAGGATCCGCTGCTGGCCGAGCGCGAGGCTGCCCGCTTCGTCGTACATGTGCTTTTCCAGCCCGACGCGGCGGATCTGGCGCGCGGCTTCAGCCAGCAACTGCGCTTCCTCGTGCGCATTGAGCCGCGCGATGCTGCGCCACACGCCCGTGTGGCCACGCAGATGGGCGCCGATCGCGACGTTCTCGAGCACCGTCATCGCCGGCAGCAGCTTCACGTGCTGGAACGTGCGGCCGATGCCACGGCGGACGATCTGACGCGACGTCAGCCCGTCGATGCGTTCGCCACGGAACGTGATCGCTCCGCCGGTCGGCTTCAGCACGCCGGTCACGAGGTTGAACGTGGTCGACTTGCCTGCGCCGTTCGGGCCGATCAGCCCGATGATCTGCCCCGCTTTCACGTCGAAGCTGACGTCGTTGACGGCCACCAGCCCGCCAAATTGCTTGCGTGCGTTGTCGACGACGAGCAGCGGCTCGCCGGCCACGGGCTTCGCGCGCTGCGGCAGCGGGTCGGCCTGCTCCGGCACATGCGCGCGCGGCCCGCGCGGGAACAACTTTGCGACGAACGGCCATACGCCCTGGCGCGCGTACTGCAGCAGCAGCACCATCAGCACGCCGAACACGATGATCTCGAAGTTGCCTTCCGAACCGAGCAGCTTCGGCAGCAGTGTCTGCAGATAGTCCTGCAGCACGGTCAGGATCGCGGCGCCGAGCACCGCGCCCCATACGTGCGACACGCCGCCCACCACGGCCATGAACAGGAATTCGATCCCGTGGTTCAGGCCGAACGGAGTCGGGTTCACCGCGCGCTGCAGATGCGCGTACAGAAAGCCCGATACGGCAGCGAGCACGGCCGCGTAGACGAAGATCACGACGCGCATCCACGCGGTGTTCACGCCCATCGCCTCGGCCATCACGCCGCCGCCGCGCAGCGCGCGGATCGCGCGACCCGGACGGCTGTTCAGCAGGTTCTGCACCGACACGATCGCGGCCAGCACCACGGCCCAGATCAGGAAATACAGGCTGCGACCGCTTTCGAGCTCGATGCCGAACAGGTTCAGCGCCGGAATCCCGTTGATCCCGTCGTACTTGCCGAGCAGTTCGAGGTTGCCGAACAGGTAGAACAGCGCGAGTCCCCACGCGATCGTGCCGAGCGGCAGGAAGTGCCCGGACAGCCGCATCGTCACGGCGCCCAGCACGAGCGCGACCAGCGCCGTCAGCACGACGCCGACGATCAGCGCGAGCCACGGCGACACGCCATACCGCGTCGTCAGGAACGCGGTCGCATACGCGCCGATGCCGACGAACGCGGCCTGCCCGAAGCTCGTCATCCCGCCGACGCCCGTCAGCAGCACGAGCCCGATCGCGACGATCGCATACAGGCCGATGTAGTTCAGCAGCGTGATCCAGTACTCGGGCACCTGCAGCGCGCCGGGCAGCACCGGCAGCGCGAACAGCGCCACGAGAAATACCCAGAAGGTCTTGTTGCGTACCATCGTCTTCATCGCGTCACTCCTCTTCCTCTTCCGCATGCGGCGTCACGAAGCTCCGCCACAGCAGCACCGGAATGATCAGCGTGAACACGATCACCTCCTTGTATGCGCTCGCCCAGAACGACGAATAGGATTCGAGCACGCCGACCAGCAGCGAGCCGGCGGCCGCGAGCGGATAGCTGACGAGCCCGCCGATGATCGCGCCGACGAAGCCCTTCAGGCCGATCAGGAAGCCCGAGTCGTAGTAGATCGTCGTCAGCGGACCGACGAGGATCCCGGACAGCACGCCGAGCCCCGCCGCGAACGTGAACGCGAGCCGCCCCGCTTCGGTGGTGCCGATGCCGACGAGCCGCGCCCCGAGCCGGTTCACCGACGTCGCGCGCAGCGCCTTGCCCGCGATCGTGCGGCCGAAGTACACGTAGAGCGCACCGATCAGCACGAGCGCCGTGACGACGACGAGGATGCTCTGCACCGACACCGTCATGCTGCCGATCGCGAGCGACGCGTCCGAGAACGCGTTGGTGCGCGAGCCTTCCGCGCCGAACATCACGAGGCCGAGACCGACCATCGCGAAATGGACGGCGACCGACACGATCAGCAGCAGCAGCGTCGTGCCTTCGGCGATCGGCTGGTACACGAGCCGGTAGACGAACGGCCCCATCGGCACGACGATCGCGAGCGTCAGTGCGATCTGCGCGAGCATCGGCATCGGTTGCGCGGCAAAGCTGCGCGTGATCGCGAACACCGCGAGCGGCAGCAGGATGTAGCGGCTGGCGAGCGTCGCGAGCGTGCGGCCGAGCTGATGGCGGCGTTCGCGATGCCGGATCAGGCCACCGACTTCGAGCAGGAAGCACGCGATGCCCATCACGAACAGCAGCCAGCAGGTGGCGGGGAATTTCTGCGCCTGCAACGCGGCCAGCGTCAGCGCACCGTAGGCGACGAACTCGCCCTGGGGAATGAAGATCACCCGCGTGACGGAAAACACCAGGACGAGCGCCAGCGACAACAATGCATAAATGGCGCCGGTCGTGATGCCGTCTTGCGCGAGGATCGCCGCAATCGAGAGATCCATACGTTTCGTGTATCGAGAGAAGGCTGCGGAGAAACGAAAGGCGGAAACGGCCGGGACGCGCGCGACGCGATCGGCACGTCGCGCGCCATGCGGCGGGCCCCGGTGGTTCCAGGCGACACGGGTGCGGCCGTCAGGCGCGCTACCCTCCCGACGGCGTGCGCGGCGCCGTTCGCGCCGCGCACGCCGGTTTCACGTGATGCTTGCGCTTACTCGGCCTGCAGCTTCCACTTGCCGTCGACGATCTGCACCATCACGCGCGCACGCGTGTCGAAGCCGTTATGATCGGTCGCCGTCATGTTGATCACGCCGTGCGACACGGGCAGATCCTTCACGCTTTCGAGCGACGCGCGCAGCGCTTCGCGGAACGCCTCGGTGCCCGGCTGGCCCTTCTTCAGCGCTTCCGGGATCGCCCGCTGCAGCAGCAGGCCCGCATCCCACGCATGACCGCCGAACGTCGACAGCGAACCCGCGCCGTAGGCCTTCTCGTACGCGGCCTTGTAGCCGAGCGCCGGCTTCTTCACCGGGTTCGAGTCGGGCAGCTGGTCGGTCACGAGCACGGGGCCGGCCGGCAGGATCTCGCCTTCGCAATCCTTGCCGCACACGCGCAGGAAATCGTTGTTGGCGACGCCGTGCGTCTGGTACACCTTGCCCTTGTAGCCGCGCTCCTTCAGCGTCTTGGCCGGCAGCGCCGCCGGCGTGCCGGAGCCCGCGATCAGCACCGCATCCGGGTTCGAGCCCAGCAGCTTCAGCACCTGCCCCATCACCGACGCGTCGGTCCGGTTGTAGCGCTCGTTCGATACGAGCTTCAGCCCGTTCTTCGCGGCCGCCGCGTCGAAAGTCTTGTACCAGCTGTCGCCGTACGCGTCGGCGAAACCGATGAAGCCGACCGTCTTCACGCCGTGCTTCGCCATGTAACCGGCGATCGCGTCGGCCATCAGCTGGTCGTTCTGCGGCACCTTGAACATCCACGCGCGCTTCGCGTCCATCGGCGCGATGATCTGCGCGCTCGCCGCGAGCGAGATCGTCGGCGTCTTGCCCTGCGACACGGGGTCGAGCATCGCGAGCGAGTTCGGCGTGACCGACGAGCCGATGATCGCGTCGACGTGGTCCTCGTCGATCAGCTTGCGCACGTTCTGCACCGCGCGGCTCGTGTCGGAGGCGTCGTCCAGCACGATGTACTGCACGCTCTTGCCCGCGATTTCCTTCGGCAGCAGCGCGATCGTGTTCTTTTCCGGAATCCCGAGCGAAGCGGCCGGGCCGGTGGCCGACAGCGTCACGCCGATCTTGACCTGCGCCGACGCCGTAGCCGCCGCACACACGAGGCCCGCGGCAAGCAGGGCCTCCATCCATCGATTCATCTTCATTTACGTTGTCTCCAAACGCTGCTCGAAAAAACCACGGGTCGCTCGGGCGGCTCCCGGTCCCCAAAAACAAGTTAATAAATTAACTATCTCGTCCTGCCCCGCCAATGCTCGTTTTCCCGTGACACGCCGGGCACGCGCCGCATGCCGGCCCAAACGATCGTTCGACCGTCACGATGCGCAGCGGGGGTGTCGTCAGGATGAAGAAAGCGAAGAAATGCGCGAGCGCGCGAGTGATCGTTGCGGCTGCATCGATGATCGGCGCGCAGCTCGAACCGGCCTGCTGCGGCCAAGCCCGCGACGGGTGAAACATCGAAAAACCGGCCGCTCATGCGAATACGGACGCAAACGCGGATGTCGATGCGAGCGCAACGACCCGCGAGGGCGCGGGAACGCGCATACGGGCCGCGGAACGGCTCGGGAACGCCGCGATGACCCACCGCGCACCCCATGACGAACGGACGGCGCCTGCCGCCTCTCCTGCCCCGATCCACCGTGCTGCGCTGCTCATCCAACCGTACTCCCTCTTCTGCATTGTGCTTGTAGGAGAACTGCCGACCATTTTCCCGACCGCACGGTCGGCGAAAGCCGAGTGTAACGGACGCATTTCGCGCACGCCAACCGGGTAAGCCCGAAGCGCCTGTGCAGGACTGCGCAGCGTCTGCGAACGAATCGCCGGAAACGGAAAACGGGGGACGCGCGAAGCGCGGAAAAGACGCGGTGCGAACGCAAACGCGGGAAGTGGCCGTCACGCGGGCCGATGCACCATCGAAGGAATCCGTGCACGCAAATGAAAAAGCGCTGTTGGATTCCGTCCAACAGCGCTTTGGGGTCCGGGCACTTTGTGCCTCGATTGTCTCCTCGTTCTCCACCTGCAAATTCGTTTCGCGGTGCATCAGAACTAAGGTGAATCTTAAAGAGGCTTAAGCACCACGACAACTTAGCATTTACCCCTATGGTGCATCGCCGCACGAAAATGGGGCACCAGCCTGCCGCGCGGCGCCGGCCGGAGCCTGCTGCGACGCCCTTCCCGGGCGTGCCGGATGGTGCTTCGCATCAACGCGCGGCGACGCGCACCGCATGCTCATGACGAGGCCCTGAGCGGCTTGACCCGTGCGACCATCTCGCCGACGATCCCGCGCCGGAATGCCAGCACGCACGCGATGAAGATCAGCCCGGTGACGATCGTCGCCGATTCGCCGAGCGAATGGAACCACGCGACGCCCGTCGTCGACGCGAGCCATTCGCCGATGTCGCCGAGCCGGTCTTCCAGCGCCACGATCAGCGCGGCGCCCAGCAGCGGCCCGAACAGCGTGCCCATTCCGCCGACCAGCGTCATCAGCACGACGAGGCCCGACATCGTCCAGTACGCGTCCGACAGCGTCTCGAAGCCGAGCACCAGCACCTTCAGCGAGCCGGCCAGCCCCGCGAGCCCGGCCGACAGGATGAACGCGAGCAGCTTGAAGCGGTCGGTGTCGTAGCCGAGCGAGATCGCGCGCGCCTCGTTCTCCTTGATGGCGACGAGCACCTGGCCGAACGGCGAATGCACGACCCGCACGATGAACGCGCACGCGGCCACGACCACCACCAGCACGACGTAGTACAGCGCGACGTCGTTCGACAGGTCGAGCAGCCCGAACAGGCGGCCGCGCGGCACGCCCTGCAGGCCGTCCTCGCCGTGCGTGAACGGCGCCTGCAGATAGATGAAGTAGACCATCTGCGCGAACGCGAGCGTGATCATCGCGAAGTAGATGCCCTGCCGGCGAATCGCGAACAGCCCGACGACGAGCCCGAGCAGCGTCGCGGCGACGGTGCCGACCAGCACGCCGAGCTCCGGCGTGAAACCGAGCGTCTGCATCGAGTAGCCGGTCGCATAGCCGGCCGTCGCGAGGAACATCGCATGGCCGAACGACAGCAGCCCCGTATAGCCGATCAGCAGGTTGAACGCGGCCGCGAACAGCGCGAACGCGAGCACCTTCATCACGAACACCGGATACGCGCCGATGAACGGCGCGGCGAGCAGTGCGGCGAGCAGCACGCCGTAGAGCACTTTTCTCTGCATCATTTTTCCTTGCCGAAGAGGCCCGCCGGGCGGAACAGCAGCACGATCGCCATGATCACGAACACGACGGTGGCCGATGCTTCGGGATAGAACACGCGCGTGAAGCCCTCGATCACGCCGAGCAGCAGGCCCGTGACGATCGAGCCGAGGATCGAGCCCATCCCGCCGATCACGACCACCGCGAACACGGTGATGATCATCGGCTGGCCCATCAGCGGCGACACCTGGATCACCGGCGCGGCCAGCACGCCCGCGAACGCGGCGAGCGCGACGCCGAAGCCGTAGGTGAGCGTGATCATCATCGGCACGTTCACGCCGAACGCCTCGACGAGCTTCGGGTTCTCGGTGCCCGCGCGCAGGTACGCGCCGAGCCGCGTCTTCTCGATCACGAACCACGTCGCGAGGCACACCGCGAGCGACGCGACGACGACCCAGGCGCGATAGTTCGGCAGGAACATGAAGCCGAGGTTGGTCGCGCCGGACAGCTGCGACGGCACGTCGTACGGCTGGCCCGACGATCCGTAGATCGACCGGAACACGCCTTCGACGACCAGCGTGAGGCCGAACGTGAGCAGCAGCCCGTACAGGTGATCGAGCTTGTACAGCCAGCGCAGCATCGAGCGCTCGATCGCGATCCCGAACGCGCCGACCATCAGCGGCGCCAGCGCGAGCATCGCCCAGTACGGCAGCCCGAAATACGACAGGCCCATCCACGCGAGCATCGCGCCCAGCATGAACAACGCGCCGTGCGCGAAGTTGATCACGTTGAGCAGCCCGAAGATCACCGCGAGCCCGAGGCTCAGGATCGCGTAGAACGAGCCGTTGACGAGCCCGAGCAGCAACTGGCTCAGCATCGCCGGCAACGGAATGCCAAAGATTTCCATCGACTTAGCCGTCAGAATGAGTTTCGTTGCGTGCGCAACCTTACGGCCGTTGCGCGCGCGAGCGGCGCAGCAGGCACGTCGCTGCGGCCGCCGCCGCGCGGCGCGCGACTCGCGCGCGCCGCTACGCAGCGCTTACTTCCACAACGCGCAGCGCGTTTCCTGCTTGGTGCCGAACGCCTGTTCGCCCGGAATCGTCGCGAGCACCTTGTAGTAGTCCCACGGCTCCTTCGATTCGGACGGCTTCTTCACTTCCATCAGGTACATGTCGTGGATCATGCTGCCGTCCTGGCGGATGTAGCCCTTCGCGTAGAAGTCGCTGATCTTGATCTTCTTCAGCTCGGCCATCACCTTGTCGGAGTCGGTCGTCCCGGCGGCCTGCACGGCCTTCAGGTACGTCGTCACCGACGAGTAGTCGGCCGCCTGCAGGCTCGACGGCATCTTCTTCATCTTGCCGAAGTAGCGCTGCGCCCACTGGCGCGACGCCGCGTCGCGGTTCCAGTACCAGCTGTCGGTCAGCACGAGACCCTGCGTCGTCTCGAGGCCGAGGCTGTGCACGTCGTCGATGAACATCAGCAGCGCGGCGAGCTTCATCGTCTTCGTGATGCCGAATTCCTTCGCGGCCTTGATCGAGTTGATCGTGTCGCCGCCCGCGTTCGCGAGGCCGAGAATCTGTGCCTTCGACGATTGCGCCTGCAGCAGGAACGACGAGAAATCCGATGCGGACAGCGGATGACGCACCGCGCCGAGCACCTGCCCGCCGTTCGCCTTCACGACGTCCGACGTGTTCTTCTCGAGCGCCTTGCCGAACGCGTAGTCGGCCGTCAGGAAGAACCAGCTCTTGCCGCCCTGCTTCACCACCGCCGACCCGGTGCCCTTCGCGAGCGCCATCGTGTCGTACGCGTAGTGGACCGTGTACGGCGTGCACTGCTCGTTGGTCAGCGTGTCGGCGCCCGCGCCGATGTTGATGTAGACCTTCTTCTTCTCGGCCGCGACCTGGTTCATCGACAGCGCGGTGGCCGAGTTCGTGCCGCCGACCAGCAGGTCGAGGCCGCCGCGGTCCATCCATTCGCGCGCCTTCGATGCGGCGATGTCGGCCTTGTTCTGGTGATCGGCATAGACGACCTCGATCGGCTTGCCGAGCACCTTGCCGCCGAAGTCCGCGACCGCCATGCGGATCGCCTCGAGACCGCCCTGCCCGTCGATATCCGCGTAAAGCCCCGACATGTCGGTGATGAAGCCGATCTTCACGGTATCCGCCGCGTGGGCGGCGCCGGCGGTGAACGCGGCGGTCGCGAGCGCGAGACAGGCCTGTGCGAGGGTCTTCATTTTCATTGACGTCTCCTGTTGTTCTGATGCGTTGTGGTTGTTCGAGGGCCGCCACGGCCAGCGGCAAGGGAATCGGAGCGGCGTCACACCCCGAGCAGGTCGTGCAGCGTCGGCATCTTGCCTTCCAGTTCGGACGCGCGGAAATGCTCGACGATGCTGCCGTGCTCCATCACGTAGAAGCGGTCGGCGAGCGGCGCGGCGAAGCGGAAATTCTGTTCGACCATCACGATCGTGTAGCCGCGCGCCTTCAGCGCGACGATCATCCGCGCGAGCGCCTGCACGATCACCGGCGCGAGGCCCTCGGAAATCTCGTCGAGCAGCAGCAGGTTCGCGCCGGTGCGCAAGATCCGCGCGACCGCGAGCATCTGCTGCTCGCCACCGGACAGCCGCGTGCCCTGGCTCTGCCGGCGCGACGCGAGGTTCGGGAACATCGCGTAGATCTCGTCGAGCGACATCGCGTGTTCGCGCGGCCCGATCAGCGGCGGCAGCATCAGGTTCTCCTCGCACGACAGGCTCGCGAAGATCCCGCGCTCCTCCGGGCAGTAACCGATGCCGTAATGCGCGATGCGGTGCGTCGCGAGGCCGATCGTCTCGTGGCCGGCAACCTTGATCGACCCGCTGCGGCGGCCCGTGAGGCCCATGATCGCGCGCAGCGTCGTCGTGCGGCCCGCGCCGTTGCGGCCGAGCAGCGTGACGACCTCGCCGCGATGCACCGTCAGGTCGACACCGTGCAAGATGTGGGATTCCCCGTACCAGGCCTCCAGGCCCGTGATCTCCAGCGCAGGCGTACCGCTCTCGACGCCGCTCAATTCGCGTTCCTCCCGTTCGCTGTGCTTCATGCGTGCGCCCCCGCGAGCGCCGCGTCGGCGCTGCCCATGTAGGCCTCGATGACGAGCGGATTCTTCGACACTTCCGCATACGAGCCTTCGGCCAGCACCTCGCCGCGTTGCAGGACGGTGATCGTGTCGGAGATTCCCGCGATCACGTTCATGTTGTGCTCCACCATCAGGATCGTGCGCCCGCTCGCGACCTTCTTGATCAACGCGGTCACGCGGTCGACGTCCTCATGGCCCATCCCCTGCGTCGGCTCGTCGAGCAGCATCAGTTCGGGCTCCATTGCGAGCGTCGTCGCGATCTCGAGCGCGCGCTTGCGGCCGTAGGCCAGCTCGACGGTCGGCACGTGCGCGAAATCGGTGAGGCCGACCTGCGTGAGCAGGTCCATCGCGCGATCGTCGAGCCGCTTTAGCGTGCGCTCGCTGCGCCAGAAATGAAATTCGGTGCCGAGCGCGCGTTGCAGGCCGATGCGCACGTTCTGCAGCGCGGTGAGGTGCGGGAACACGGCCGAGATCTGGAACGAGCGGATGATGCCGCGCCGCGCGACCTGCGCGGGCCGCTCGTCGGTGATGTCGATGCCGTTGAAGACGATCTGGCCGGCCGTCGGCGTCAGAAATTTGGTGAGGAGGTTGAAACAGGTGGTCTTGCCCGCGCCGTTCGGCCCGATCAATGCGTGGATCGCACCGCGCCGCACACGCAGGTTGACGCCGTTCACGGCGGTGAAGCCCCTGAATTCCTTCGTCAGTCCGCGTGTTTCCAGAATCGTGTCGCCGAGAATCATGTTCCCTTCCGTACGAAGTCAGGCGAAGCACCGGGATGCCTGGCGCAGGCGGCCGCGAACAGGTCAGCGGATCAGCGGGCTGCCCCCGGGCGCCGTGGTACGCCTCGAGGGTTGGTCTCCCGCGCCGACGCGTATGCACATTACAGAACATTGTCGCGCCGTTGGTGCAGTGCAATCATCGGGATTTGCACTTATAGGGCTGGCCGCCATATCGGCCGCGACTGCGTGCGGTTTTGCACCGCGCTTTTTTGACACGTGCATCATCACGCGTTGACCTGCTGCGGGATCCGGCACGCGCGCGCTCGACGAAAAAAAGCCGCGCGACGACGCGGCTTGCAGGGATCTTGCCGTTCGAACGGACGCGACGGCAGCTTGTTTCGCATAGCGAATCAGCGGGCGTTCGCATGACCGCCCGCTGGCATGCGTGTCAGCGGGTCGTCACGCAGCCGTCACCGCGGCCTCGGTTCGCACCGCCGTCGCTTCGCGCGCCGCGCGGCGGTCGGCACGAATCATGTCGCTCGCGCGCTCGGCGATCATCAACGTCGGCGAATTGGTGTTGCCCGATGTGATGAACGGCATCACCGACGCATCGACGATCCGCAACCCGGCGATGCCGCGCACGCGCAGCCGGCTGTCGACCACCGCGCGTTCGTCGTCCGCGCGCCCCATCCGGCACGTGCCGACCGGGTGGAAGATCGTCGTGCCGACCGCGCCGGCCGCGTCGACCAGTTCGGCCTCGGTCCGGTACTGCGGGCCCGGCAGGATTTCCTCGGGGCGATAACGCGCAAGCGCCGGTGCGGACGCGATCCGGCGCGTGAGGCGCAGCGCGTTCGCGGCGACGTGCCGATCGTGATCGGTCGACAGATAGTTCGGCGCGATCGCCGGTGCGCTGCCCGGATCGGCGCTCGTGACGTGCACGCTGCCGCGCGACGTCGGCCGCAAATGGCAAACCGACGCCGTAAAGGCGTTGAAGCGGTGCAGCGGTTCGCCGAAGCGTTCGAGCGACAGCGGCTGCACGTGATACTGGAGATCGGGGCGCGTGAGTGCGGGATCGTCCGGGTCCGATTTCGCGAATGCGCCCAACTGCGACGGCGCCATCGACATCGGCCCGCGCTGCAGCAGCGCATATTCGGCGCCGATCATCAGCTTGCCCCACCAGTGCGCGGACAGCGTATTGAGCGTACGCACGCCGTCGACGCGAAACGCCATGCGCAATTGCAGGTGATCCTGCAGGTTTTCTCCGACGCCGGGCAGATCCTGCACGACGTCGATGCCGAGCGCCTGCAGCCGCCGGCCATCGCCGATGCCCGACAGTTCGAGCAGTTGCGGCGAATTCACCGCACCCGACGTCAGCAGCACTTCCGCTCGCGCGCGCGCGACGTAATCGGTGCCGCCGCCGCGATACTCGACGCCGACCGCGCGCCGACCGTCGAAAATCACGCGCTGCGCATGCGCGCCGGTGATCACGGTCAGGTTCGGGCGCGCCATCGCCGGCCGCAGGAACCCCTTCGACGTATTCCAGCGCACGCCGCGCTTCTGGTTCACTTCGAAGTAGCCGACCCCGGCATTGTCGCCGCGGTTGAAATCGTCGGTCGCGGGAATGCCCGTCTGCTGCGCGGCCTGCGCGAACGATTCGAGGATCTCCCAGCGCAGCCGCTGTCTCTCGACGCGCCAGTAGCCGCCCGCGCCGTGTGCGTCGCTCGCGCCCGCATGGTGATCCTCGCTGCGCTTGAAGATCGGCAGCACGCTGTCCCACGACCAGCCGGCGTCGCCGGTTTCCTGCGCCCAGTGATCGTAGTCCTCGCGCTGGCCGCGCATGTAGATCATCCCGTTGATCGACGAGCAGCCGCCGAGCACGCGGCCGCGCGGATACGACAGCGCGCGGCCGTTGAGCGCCGCTTCGGGCTGCGTCTTGTACAGCCAGTCGGTGCGCGGGTTGCCGATGCAGTACAGATAGCCGACCGGGATATGGATCCAGTGGTAGTCGTCCTTGCCGCCCGCTTCGAGCAGCAGCACGCTGATGTCGGGATCCTCGGTCAGGCGGTTCGCGAGCACGCAGCCCGCGGTGCCCGCGCCGACGATCACGTAGTCGAATTCGCCCTCGAGCGTGCGTTGAGTACTCACGGCGTGCCCCCTTCTGCTTGTTGTGCGCCGCGCGGCGCGATGCCGCGCGCATGTTCAGCATAGTGCGTCGTGTCGCGCGCCGCGCTCAAGGCCGCGCGCCGCGACCCGATGAAGCGTACTCCCGCGCGCGGGCGCCGATCCAATGAGTTATGCTGAACTGCGTTATAAGCCGCGCTCATATCACGACGATGGATCTCACCCTGCTCCGCGCGTTCGCGACGGTCGCGCGCGAAGGCAACCTGACGCGCGCCGCCGCGCAGCTGCACCTGACGCAGCCGGCCGTCAGCCTGCAGATCAAGCATCTGCAGGAAACGCTCGGCGTCGCGCTGTTCACACGCACGTCGCGCGGGCTCGCGCTCACGCGCGACGGCCAGACGCTGCTGCCGCATGCGGAACGCGCGCTGGCCGCGGCCGCCGACGTGCAGCGCGCCGCCGCCGCACTGCGGCACGAGGTGCGCGGCCGGCTGCGGATCGGCACGATCCTCGATCCGGGGTTCCTGCGGCTCGGCGGCTTCCTGCGTGCGCTGGTCGAGACCCATCCGCAGATCGAGACCGCGCTGCGGCACGGGATGTCGGGCTGGGTGATCGAACAGGTGCGTGCGCGGGCGCTCGACGTCGGCTACTACATCGGCCGTCCCGAAGAGGACTCGCCGCGCGACGAAGCGCTGTTCCACACCGTCACGCTGACGCGCTTCGAATATCGCGTCCTGGCGCCCGCCGGCTGGAAGGAGCGCGTGCAGCGCGCGCACGACTGGCGCGCGCTCGCCGCGCTGCCGTGGATCTGGACGCCGCCGGCGTCCGCGCACCACCGGCTGCTGTCGCGGCGTTTCGCGGACGCCGGCGCGCAGCCGGTGAAGGTCGCCGAGGTCGACCAGGAGCAGTCGATGCTCGATCTCGTCAAATCGGGGATCGGGTTGACGCTCGCACGCGATTCGACCGCGCTGGCCGAAGCGCACGCGCATGCGCTGACGATCGTCGAGCACGTGACGGTGCCGACCGAACTGACGTTCGTGACGCTCGCCGAGCGGCGCGACGAGCCGGCGATCGCGGCCGCGTTGCGGCTGATCGAAGCGCAGTGGGCGATATGAGCATTGCTGATGTCGATGCGGCCGATTGCGCATCGGGTATCGGTGCGTGATGCATCCCGCGGATCGCCGTCGCGGGCCGAATCACCGCCTCGCCCGCCCCGCGTCGTGTCGCCGCGCCCCCGCCCGCTCGTCACGCCACCATCGCAGGCTTTTTGCTAGATTGTGCGTTCGCACACCGCGAGACCCCGATTGAAGGAGACCCGCATGGCCCGCAACATCGAGATCAAAGCCCGCGCCCGCGAATTCGACCGGCTGCGCGAACAGGCGGCTCAACTCGCGACCGAAGCGCCGTTGTTCTACCGCCAGCAGGATTTCTTCTACGACGTGCCGCGCGGCCGGCTGAAGCTGCGCCGCTTCGAGGACGGCACGCCGGCCGAGCTGATCTTCTACCAGCGCGACGACCGCGACGGCCCGAAGGCGTCGTACTACACGCGCAGCCCGGTGACGAACCCCGACGCGATGCATTCGCTGCTCGCGACCGCGCTGACCACGCGCGGAATCGTGACGAAGGAGCGGCACGTGTACCTCGCGGGCCGCACGCGCATCCATCTCGACCGCGTCGACGGGCTCGGCGATTTCATCGAACTCGAAGTCGTGCTCGGCCCGGACGACGACGAAGCCGGCGGCGAAGCGGAAGCGCACGAGGTGTTCGCGAAGCTCGGCGTGGCGCAGGAGGATCTCGTCGCGGTCGCGTACGTCGATCTGCTGAACGCCGACGCCCAGCCCGAAACGGCCTGATCCGGCCCCGCTGAAGGCGCGCCGCGCGTGCCGCCTTCAGCGCCGGCGCCGGCCCTGCGGGCGCCGCCCCGCCCCGTCACGCGGCGCCGGGCGCCAGGTGCGCGAGCGGCAGCGCGCCGTTGCGCTTGAAGGTCGTCAGCACGATGTTCGAGCGCACGCTGTCGACGCCCGGCACCCGCATCAGCTTCTTCATCACGAACTGCGACAGCGCGTTGAGATCCGGCGCGACGATCCGCAGCAGATAGTCGGCATCGCCCACCACCGCATGGCATTCGAGCACTTCGGGCAGCACGTCGATCTGCTGCTGGAACTGCTCGATGATCGAATCGCCGTGATGCTTGAGCTTCAGGCTCGTGAACGCGGTCACGCCGAGCCCGAGCTTTTCGGGGCGCAGCATCACGCGGTAGCCTTCGATCACGCCGGCCGCCTCGAGCCGCTGCAGCCGCCGGCCGATCTGCGACGGCGACAGCGGCACCTCCTCACCCAGCTGCTGATGCGTCGCGCGACCGAAGCGCTGCAGTACGTCCAGCAGCGCGAGATCGAAGTGATCGAGTTCCAGCATGAGTGTTCTCCGCATTGATTCGTGATTTGATGCGTGATTATCGCATCATTCGGCAAATCAACGCCAACTATGCGCCCAATCTGCGCGCAGCCCGCTCTACACTTGCATGGTCCCAACCCACAGCGTGCAGAGCCTGATCATGTCCACCGTCGTCACCGCGAAACTGCAGGAGCAGTTCGATGCGGGCCTCGAAACCCGCGCCGATTTCACCATCGACCAGCCGCTGCACCGCTACGGCCAGGTCGACCACGCGGTGTGGAAGCAGCTCTATGCGCGCCAGTCGGCCTTGCTGCGCGGCCGCGCGTGCGACGCGTTCGTCGCCGGACTGGGCAAGATCGAGCTGCCGGCCGATCGCGTGCCGTCGTTCGCCGACGTGAATCGCCAGCTGAAGCCCACGACCGGCTGGGAAATCGTCGCGGTACCGGGCCTCGTGCCCGACCGCGTGTTCTTCGAGCACCTCGCGAACCGGCGTTTCCCCGTCACCTGGTGGATGCGTCGCCCCGACCAGCTCGACTACCTGCAGGAACCCGACTGCTTCCACGACCTGTTCGGCCACGTGCCGCTGCTGATCGACCCGGTGTTCGCCGACTACATGCAGGCGTACGGCCGCACCGCGCTCGCGGTCGCCGACGACGAAGCGGCGCTGGCGCGGCTCGCGCGCCTCTATTGGTATACGGTGGAATTCGGGCTGATCCGCGACCCGCGCGGGACCGACGGGCTGTCGATCTACGGCGCCGGGATCGTGTCGAGCAAGGGCGAAAGCCTGTACAGCCTGGAAAGCGCGGCGCCGAACCGCCTCGGGTTCGATCTCGAGCGCGTGATGCGCACGAAGTACCGGATCGACACGTTCCAGAAGACCTACTTCGTGATCGACGATTTCGCGCAACTGTTCGCGCTCGCCGACGTCGACGGCCGCGCGCTGGCCGACCGGCTCGCGGCGCTGCCCGAATTCGCGGCCGGCGCGGTGCTCGACACCGACCGCGTGCTGCATCGCGGCACGGGCGAAGGCTGGCCCGACGACGCCGACGCGTGACGCACCAGGCGCCGCGACACCGCGGCGCCGACCGCCCGCGGCCAGCGGCCCGTCGCCGCCCACCCGTCGCCCTTTCCGCAACTATGAAACAATGAACGATGCCGGCCTCGCCGCGCGGTGCAGCCGCGTGCGGGCGCCGTTACCGAACGAGAGGTGCAAGATGATCCACAAGCTCACATCCGAAGAACGCAAGACCCGGCTCGAAGGCCTGCCGCACTGGACCGCCGTGCCGGGCCGCGACGCGATTCAGCGCCGCCTGCGCTTCGCCGATTTCAACGAGGCATTCGGCTTCATGACGCGCGTCGCGATCAAGGCGCAGGAGATGAACCACCATCCGGAATGGTTCAACGTGTACAACCGTGTCGACGTCACGCTGTCGACCCACGATGCCGACGGCCTCACCGAACGCGACATCGAACTCGCGCGTTTCATCGACGGCGCCGCGACGCACGCGCAACCCGGCGCCTGAGTCCCGCCTCTACCGCCGCGCGTCTTTCGGTGCGCGGCGCGTCAACTTTTCATTTCGATGAACGTTTTCTAGGATGTACTCAGCGAAAGCCTTCAGCTTTCCAAGCCATCCTTAAGGCGCACGTAAGTCTCGTACGCTTTCCGTGCCTTGGGGTCCAAACCTTCCAGTTGCAGCGCGCTTTCGCGCTGTACAATCAGCAGCGCATACGGCTTGGAAAGCGCGCTGGCCTCTTCGCAGAGTTTGAGTTCGTCGCCGCTCGACGGCGAGCGGGCGCGCCAGAAATTGATCGCGGCTTCTAGGTCGTGGATCGAAATATCGGACATGATTGGATCTAATCGTTCGCTGGCCGCCATGCTTGATGTCAGGCGAGGCGGCGCCCCTGTGGAAACGGCGTCGTGCTGTCCGCGTGCCTGAACCGCCAACCCATTGTACTTGAGCGAACTTCATGCGACTCCTTCTGATCGAAGACGACCGCCCCATCGCACGCGGTATCCAGAGCAGCCTCGAGCAGGCTGGCTTCACCGTCGACATGGTGCATGACGGCATCTTTGCCGAACAGGCGCTGGCACAGAACCGCCACGAACTCGTGATCCTCGACCTCGGCCTGCCGGGCATCGACGGAATGACGCTGCTCACGCGCTTCCGCCAGACCAACCGCCACACGCCCGTGATCGTGCTGACCGCGCGCGACGAGCTGAACGACCGGATCCAGGGCCTGAACTCCGGCGCCGACGACTACATGCTCAAGCCGTTCGAGCCGGCCGAGCTCGAAGCGCGCATCCGCGCGGTGATGCGCCGCAGCGGCCCGCACAGCGACATGCCGCGTCCGGAAGTGTCGCTCGGCGGCGTCCGCCTGTCGGGCGTCGACCGCCGCATCTTCAACGACGACAAGCCGCTCGAACTGTCGCCGCGCGAATTCGCGGTGCTCGAAATGCTGCTGCTGCGTCACGGCCGCGTCGTCAGCAAGGCGCAGTTGCAGGATCACCTCACGCACTTCGGCGGCGATCTCGGCGACACCGCGATCGAAGTCTACGTGCACCGCGTGCGCAAGAAACTCGAGCAGTGCCGGGTCGAAATCGTCACCGTGCGCGGCTTCGGCTACCTGCTGCAGGAAATCCGCCAGACGGCGAGCGTCTGAGCGACGCCGCGCGCCGGCCGGCCGCGTGCCGCGGCGCGCCTGCGTGCGGCTTGCGCGTCGCCGCCCGGCGCACGACCGCGCCGCTCCCCGTGAGCGGCGCTCATCCATTTGCCCGTCGAAATGTCTCCTGATCCGGCTGTGACCACCAGCCTGCGCCGCTCGCTGCTCCGGCGCCTCGCCGCCCCGCTATCGATGCTCGCGCTGATGAGCGGCCTGATCGCCTACTGGCTCGCGTGGCAGTACACGCAGCACGTGATCGACCGCTCGCTCGCCGATCTCGCGACCGCCATCTCCAAACAGATCCAGATCGCCGGCCCCGACGCGCCGTTCACGGTGCCGCCGCTCGCGCAGGCGATGTTCTCCGATCCGGCCGAAGCGCTGATCTACCGGATCAGCGACGGCGAACAGGAACTCGCCGGCGATCCGAAACTGCCGCTGCAGGGCATCAACGTGCGCCGCATGCACCATGCGTACGTATTCGAGGCCGAGTACGACAATCGCGCGGTGCGGGTCGCGCAGGTGCGCGTCGACGACGTCGAGGGCGGCAAGCCGATGGTCGTCGAAGTCGCGCAGCCGGTGCGGCACCGCTACCGGATCGCGGCCGAATTCCTCGTCGCGATCATGATGCCGCTGCTCCTGCTGCTGCTCGCGGGCTGGGGGATCGTGTGGCGCGTCGTGAACCAGCAGCTCGGCCCGCTCACGCATCTCGCGGATTCGCTGAACCGGCAGACCCACACGTCGCTGGAGCCGGTCGACGAAACCGACGTGCCGCTGGAGATCCGGCCGCTGACGAGCGCGATGAACGCGCTGCTCGGCCGTCTGAAGACCGCGCTCGACGCGCAGCGCAAGTTCATCGCCGACGCCGCGCACCAGTTGCGCACGCCGCTCACCGCGGTGAAGCTGCATGCCGAGCAGGCGGCCGTCGCGCGCGACCCGCACCAGACCTTCGCCGCGGTACGCGAGCTGCGCGCGGCCGCCGACCGCGCGGTGCGGCTGTCCAATCAGCTGCTGTCGCTCGCGCGTGCCGAGCCGGGCGAACAGGCCGCGCGCTTCGTCGACGTCGACCTCGCGGCGATGGCGTTCGAGACGGGCGCCGAATGGGTGCCGCGCGCGCTCGCGTCGCATGTCGACCTCGGCTTCCAGCGCAGCGACGACCCGGGCGACGACGAGAAGCTGATCGTGCGCGGCAACCCGGTGCTGCTGCGCGAAGTGATCGCGAACCTGCTCGACAATGCGCTGAAGTACGTGCCGCTCGCGCGGCCGGACGGCGCGCGGATCACGGTGAACGTCGCGCGTGCCGCGCTCGAGGGCAACCAGCCGGCCGCCGAGATCGTCGTCGAGGACAACGGCCCCGGCGTGCCCGCGAACCAGCAGGCCGACCTGTTCAAGCGCTTCTTCCGTGGCGACGCGCAAAGCGGCAATGGCGTCGAGACGGGCGCCGGGCTCGGGCTCGCGATCGTGCACGACATCATCGCGATGCACGGCGGCACCGTGTCGTACGAGGATGCATCGGAAGGCGGCTCGCGCTTCGTGGTGCGGGTGCCGCTCGCCGCGCGTACGGAGAAGCCGGCCAGCGAAACGCCGGCCGCGACGCCGACGCACTGAGCGGCGCGATGTTCGGCGGGCAACCGCGTGCCCGTCGACCGGGCAGCCCGCCGGAACAGGAACGGAAAGACGGAAAGCGAATGACGGGCCGCCACGATGCGGCAACCGTCGGCTGAAACGACAACGACAGCGCGCGATGCGCTGCCGCCTGCATCACTTCTTGTGCTTCTTGTCCTTCGAACCGGACGCCGGCTTGCCGTCCTTCTTGTCCTTCTTCTTTTTCTTCTTCCCGCCTTCGTCGGACGTCGCGAGCAACGTGCCGCGGCACGACTCCGCACCGCAGTGGCACGCGTATTCGCGCTTGAGCTTCTTCGTCAGCTTCGCGTCGATCACGAGGCCGTAGTCGTAGAACAGTTCCTCTTCCGGTTCAATGTCGCGCAGCGCGTGGATGTACACACGGCCTTTGACTTCCTCGGCTTCGCAGTTCGGCGCGCACGAATGGTTGATCCAGCGCGCGCTGTTGCCGTCGATCTTGCCGTCGATCACGCCGCCTTCGTCCAGTGCGAAGTAGAACGTATGGTTCGGCTCGCTCGGGTCGTGCGGATGACGGCGCAGCGCTTCCTTCCACGAGATTCGCTCGCCCTTGTATTCCACTACGCGCTCGCCGGCCTTGATCGGCGCCACGGCGAACACGCCCTTGCCGTGTACTCCCGAGCGGCGCACCGCGATCCTGCGTGAACTCATCGAACCAATCCTTGTGAAGACGACCTGAAGGGAAGCAGCCGCGATCGCGGCCGGGCGCCGCGCAAAACGAAAACGCGGCACCGGTCGGTGCCGCGTCGGGGCATGCGGCGAATCACCCGCATCCTACACGTTCAAGATTGCTTCGTTCAACATCGCGCGCAATATTGCGCGATGTCCTCAGCGCTGGCCGAATGCGACGTCGCCGAACAGCGCCTTGTGCTCGCGCGGCTGCGAGCGCCAGTATTGCGGCGGCGCCGTCACCTGCGCGCCGAGCTCGGCCGCCGCGTGCCACGGCCAGCGCGGGTCGTACAGCATCGCGCGCGCCATCGCGACGAAATCGGCATCGCCGGCCTCGATCAGCCGGTTCGCGTGCGCGGGCTCGTTGATCAGCCCGACCGCGATCGTCGGCATGCCGACCGCGCGCTTCACGGCCTGCGCGAACGGCACTTGGTAGCCGGGCGACAGCGGAATCTTCTGCAGCGGCGACACGCCGCCGGACGACACGTCGATCCAGTCGCAGCCGCGGCGCTTCAGTTCGTGCGCGAACGCGATCGTATCGTCGAGCTCCCAGCCGCCTTCGACCCAGTCGGTCGCGGACACGCGCACGCCGACCGGCCGGTCTTCCGGAAACGCCGCGCGCACGATCTCGAAGATCTCGAGCGGAAACCGCATCCGGTTGTCGCGCGAGCCGCCGTATTCGTCGGTACGCTGATTCGCGAGCGGCGACAGGAACTGATGCAGCAGGTAGCCGTGCGCCGCGTGTACTTCGATCGCGTCGATGCCGAGCCGCGCGGCACGCTTCGCCGACGCCGCGAAGGCTTCGCGGATGCGGTTCAGGCCCGCGGCATCGAGCGCGAGCGGCGGCGTCTCGCCGTCCTTGTGCGGCACGGCCGACGGCCCATGCGGCAACCAGCCGCCATCGGCGACCGGCACGAGCTGGCCACCCTCCCAGGGCGCCGCGCTCGACGCCTTGCGCCCCGCATGCGACAACTGCATCGCGATACGGACCGGCGAATGCTTGCGGATCGCGGCGAGCACCGGCTTCAGCGCGGCTTCGGTCACGTCGTCCCACAAGCCGAGGTCGCCATGCGTGATGCGCCCGTCGGGCTCCACCGCGGTCGCCTCGATGCACAGCAGCCCCGCGCCCGACAGCGCGAGATGGCCGAGGTGAATCATGTGCCAGTCGGTCGCTTCGCCGCGTTCGGCCGAGTACTGGCACATCGGGGAAATCACGATCCGGTTCGGAAGGGTCACGCCGCGCAGCGTGAACGGAGAAAACAGCGCAGTCATGGAAGCCGCTCGTCAGGAAAGGGGAAGAGCGGACGAGCGTAGCACGCACGCCTGAAGCGTGCAGATGGCGCGATCGGCAGTAAGCGGATGGTCAGGTACGGCCGGCCGGGCGCCGGCAGTGCGCGGAATGCGCGATGTACGGCGAGGCGCCGGCCCGCAACGGATGCGGGTCGGGCCGAACCTGTGCAGCGGGCGGAGCCGCCCGCGACGTCAGAGCCCGACGCTGCCGAGCCACTCCGCGAACATGCGCCGTGCGGCCGTCTCGAGCACGGGCCCGTGCTGCGCGGTATCAGCACGCAGCTGGCGCGCGTCGACGCCGGGCGTCGCGGTGATTTCGCCGGCGTTCGCGATCAGCCACGGTTCGAAGCGATCGGTGCGGATCTCGGGATGACATTGCAGCGCCAGCACGTGCTGCCCCCAGGCGAAGGCCTGGTGGCGGCAGGCCGGCGTCGACGCGAGATGGATCGCACCGCCCGGCAGGTCGAACGTATCGCCATGCCAGTGCAGCATCGACGTCGTCGCGCCATCGAGATGGCGCAGCGGCGATGCACGGCCGGCGTCGGTGAGCGTCAGCGGCGCCCAGCCGAGTTCGTGCTGCGCGGCCGGATAGACGCGCGCGCCGAGTGCCCGCGCGATGAACTGCGCGCCGAGGCAGATACCGAGGATCGGCAATCCCGCGTCGATACGCTGGCGCACGAGCGCCAGCAGCGGCGCGATCGTCGGATACTGCGCATCGTCGTACACGCTGAGCGGCCCGCCGAGCACGACCAACAGCGACGGCTCGAGCACGTCCAGCACCTCGACCCGCGACGATCCGACATCGACATAGCGCACCCGTCGACCGCGTTCGCCGAGCACCTGCTCGAAGCTCCCGAGATCCTCGAAATGCACGTGGCGGATCGCCACGACTTCAGCGTTCATCATCGGCCTCCCGGTCGATCGACGGACGTCAGCCTGCGAAAATCTTCCAGGTCTTCTTCTGCGTCGCCGCGTCGGCTTCTTCCTGCACCGAGCAGTCGAGACGCAGATCGCTGTCGGACATCGCGATGTCGAGCGCCGCGCAGTGATGCACGGTCTTCTTCGACGGCTTGCCCGGCTGGAAATGCGTGCACGTGAGGCACATGCGCTGCGGCGGCGTCGCACCGGCCACTTGCAGCTCGCGCAGCGTCTTCAGCAGCGCGCGATACAGCGTGCCCTGCTCGTCCGCGCCGAGCTTGCCGACCGCTTTCGTCAGGAATTCAGGCCACTGCAGCGCCTTCTTCGCGGCCGTGCGGCCACGCGCCGACAGGCGCACGGCCAGCGCGCGGCCGTCGTCCAGCGCACGGCGCTTCTCGACGAGCCCCTTCGTCTCGAGCGTGCTGACCGCATCGCTCGTGGTAGCCGCGGTGAGCTGCGTCTCGCGCGCGATCTCGCCGAGCCGCATCGGGCCCTTGCGCTGCAGCAGCAGCACGAGAATCTCGCCCTGCGTCGGCGTGAGGCCAGCGCCTTCCGCCCAATCCCATGCCTCGCTCCGCATGGCCGTGCTCAACCGCAGCAAGCTGTGGGTCACACGTCCCGCAGCCTGGTTCCCGTAAACGCCTTCGCTCATAGTCTTTTCGCTTTGCCGCCGCCCGGATTGCCGAGCAGCCGTAGTGTGGAGATCGAATGTCTATCTCAAAACAGACACACTCTCTCGAGTGCGTCAGCACGGCCGTCGCGAGGCACACGCGGCGGTCGCGTTCGCGGCGACCGGAGAGACACGCGTCGTTCCGGTGTCCGCAAAGCCGACATTCTAAGCGAGAGCGGAAAATCGCACAGCTAAGTTATCCCCTGCATTCTGTGGAAAATCACTGGATAACCGTCATTTTTCGTTGTGCGCGCAATGTCGCGCGCCCACAAAACGGGGCGCGCCGGCATTGTCCTGTTCGAATCGGCCATCGGCCGCCTGGTAATGGTCCACCGGGTTATCCCGCCTGCAGAGCGTTGACTTTGCAGTGGAATATCGGGTTATCCACAGATTTTGAGGACGCCTGGCAACGATTTCAGCGGGACACGGCGCCGAGCGCCGTTCAGCGAATCCCGGTTCGGTCGATCCTGCAATCTGCAAAACATTTTTTCACTCACGCCAACGTAAGCACTGCTGCCGGACCGTCTCGTTCAGCGATTTTTCCTGTTTGAAAACGGTTCTCAACCACGATGCGTCGTTCACGCGCGCCTTCGCGAGCGCACCGATTTCGTCGAGCGCCGCGCGCGAGCCCAGCGCGGCCGCATGCGGCGCGATCCGGTCGAGCGTGTCGAGGATGTCTTCCGCGATCGTGCGGCGCTCACCCGTCTGAGGATTCACGCAGGTGCCTTCGAGCCCGAAGCGGCACGCTTCGAAACGGTTGAACGTGTAGACCAGGTAGTCGTCCTCCGACAGCTTCAGCGGCCGGTCGGTCAGCAGGTAACGCGCGAGCGTCTGGATGTAGCAGGCGATCGCCGCGGCGCGATCGACCGACAGCGGCGTGTCCATCACGCGCACCTCGATCGTGCCGTAGCCGGGCTTCGGCCGGATGTCCCAGTAGAAGTCCTTCATCGAGTTGACGACGCCCGTGTTCACCATCTTCGTGAAGTACTCCTCGAAGCTGTCCCAGGTGAGCACGAACGGCGCGCGGCCCGACAGCGGGAACGCGAAGACCGAATTCAGGCGTGCCGAATGGAAGCCCGTGTCGACGTTCTGCACGAACGGCGACGACGCGGACAGCGCGATGAAGTGCGGAATGAAGCGCGACATCGAGTGCAGCAGGAACAGCGCGCTGTCGGGATCGGGACAGCCGATGTGTACGTGCTGGCCGAACACGGTGAACTGTTTCGCGAGATAGCCGTACAGCTCGGAGATGTACTGGAAGCGCGGCGCATCGTAGATCTGCCGGTCGCTCCATTGCTGGAACGCATGCGTGCCGCCGCCGGCCAGCCCGACGTTGAGCTGGTCGGCCGCCTTCACGAGCACGTCGCGGATCGCATGCAGCTCGCTGACGGCCTGCTCGTGCGAATGGCAGATGCCGGTCGACAGCTCGATCATGCTTTCGGTGATTTCCGGCGTGATGTTGCCCGGAAAGGTCTCGCCCTGGATCAGGCGCATCAGGTCGGATGCCGCTTTGGTCAGGTCGTAGTTGTGCGTGTTGACGACCTGGATCTCCAGTTCGACGCCGAACGTGAACGGTTCGGAATTGACGAAGGTTTCGAGTGCCATGGCAGGTTCCGGAATCAGTTGCCGTCGCTGCGTTCGCCGACCGCCGACAGGCAGCGATAGACGACGAACGGGCTGACGAGCTGCAGGATCACGATCGAGCACATCACGATCGCGCGCAGGTGCGGGTCGAAATTGGGATAAAGCTGGTAGGTATCGTCGACGAGCAGGTACGACAGCGCGGACATCGGCGTGAGCGCGATGCCGAGCGCGACGCCCTGCTTCATCCCGAGGCCGCTCGGCTTCGCGAACGCGACGACGCCGGCCAGCTTCGCGACGAGCCGCGTGACGATCAGCACGATCGCGAGCAGCCCGCCGAGCGCGATGTCGCCCCACGTGAACGACGTGAGCGTCAGCACGAACAGCACCACCGTCAGCAGCCAGCCGGCCGTACCGAAATGCTCGGGCCACAGTTGCGGCCGTGCTTCGAGGTTCTTCACGATGATGCCGGCGAGCAGCAGCGTGAGCAGCGTCGACAGCTTCAGCGCCTGCGCGACGGCGATCGCCAGCATCACGAGCCCGAACAGCGCGACGAACGAATGCTCGTCGCGCATCGTCGCGGTCATGTGACGGAACAGGTAATTGCACGAACGCGCGACGAGATACGCGACGATGAACGAACCGGCGAGCAGGTAGAGCGGCTGCAGGATCGTCGCGAACACGTTGCCGTACGCTTCCTGGTGCAGCCAGCTCGTGACGAGCTTGGTCAGCACGATCGCATACACGCTGTTGAGCGCGGTGAGCGTGATCAGGCGTTGCGATACCTGCCCTTCCGCGCGCAGTTCGGTCTTGAGCTGGATCACCATCGACGGCGACGTCGCGATCGCGATCGCCGACAGCACCAGCGCGACCATGCCCGATACGCCGAGCGCGAGCATCACGAACAGCACGAGCACGAAGGTCAGCGTGGCTTCCGCGAGACTCGACGCGACGAGCCACGGATTGCGCCGGATCCAGCGCAGGTCGAGACGGCTGCCGAGTTCGAACAGCAGCAGGCCGAGCGCGACGTCCATCAGCAGCCGCGAGGTTTCGTCGGTGCTCGCGTCGATCACGCCGAATCCGAACGAACCGGCGATCAGGCCGATCACGGCATAGCCGGTGATGCGCGGCAGGCGCCACGCGCGATAGCACAGCTCGCCGCACAGGCCGGCTGCGAACAGCGCGAGCCCGGCCCAGAACACGGCATCCGGCGTAAGCGGCCAGTTGGGCAGGAATGAGAACGCCGACTTCATCGTGGTGACTTCTCCTTTGGAAGCAACCGCCAGCGACGCGGGGTCAAGCGACAGGAATGGATGCGCGCCGGCTGGGTATCGCCCCGAATGTGATTGTTGTGCTCGACGACGGCGGTACATGGGGTCCGCCTGTTCCACCACAGGGCGGAACGTCGTTCAGGTTGCCGATCTGGATTGTCGGCCTGGTGTGTGAACGGACTGCGCAGTCTCGAGGATTCTGATTCGAAATCGTGCCGACCGTTCCATTGAAGCATGTCCGGCGCCTGGCCGAACGAACGCGAAGGAAACCGATTGTGCCACAGCTTTTTCGCTCCGGAACCGATTGAATCGACTCGCGGCGCTGTGCGGCACCGCAGGTCTTTGGTTTCAAAGGTTTACTTGTATATATACGTAGTAGAAGTTAACAAAGGACGCACAGTTCTGTGGATAACTCCGGTTTACGCTGGTAGATCAAGGTGTTGGCGAAACCATAACCGGTTGCACAGGCTGTTCGTGCACAGACATTTGAGTTGAGCAACTTTCGGGCCGCTGCACAGCAGTGCCGAGTTGCCCAGTTTACGTCCACTGTGATTGCACACGAAGTGCGCGCGGATTCCGCGCGGTTATCCACAGCATCGCGTGGATAACCTTGCGCGGAAAAATCGGGAAACTGTGACGCAGGCGTGCGACCGGTCAGCCGGTCGAACCGACACGGCGGGCGCGCAGTGCGCGGATCAGGAAGCGGGCGGGATCGATCGCGTCGGCGAGCTCGCGCTCGAGCGGCCAGGGTTCGCCTTCGAGTTGCGACGCGATCAGTTCGGCGCCGAGCGCCGCCCACACGAGCCCGCGCGAACCGAAGCCGAATGCGCCGTAGAGGCCCGGCATGCGCGGCAGGTCGCGCGCCTGCGCACCGCCCAGCGCGCGTGCGTTCGCAACGGCCTGCGCTTCGTCGGCGAGCGGGCCGACGAGCGGCAGGCGATCGCCGACGACCCAGCGGAACGCCACGCGGCCGCGCAGCGTGGCGGGATCCGGCCACTCGCCGATCAGGCCCGGCAGCAGGCGCCGCACGCGCTCGAGGTTTTCGGCGTGGCCGGCCGCGCGCATCGCGGGATCGGTGTCGTCCGGCTCGAAGGTGGCGCCGATCAGCAGCGTGCCGTCGTCGAGCGGGATCGCGTAGCCGTCGCCGATCGCCGGGCACGGCAGCGGCGCCGTCGTGCCCGGCGGCAGCAGCGTGAGCTGGCCGCGCACCGGTTGCAGCGCGACGTGCTGCAGTCCGGCAAGGCGCGCGGCGTCGCCCGCGTTCGCGAGCACGACGACGGGCGCGTCGGCCAGCGTGGCACCCGTCTCGTCGAGCGCATGCCAGATGTCGTCCCGCCGCTCGAGCCGCGCGACGCGGGTGGACGCAAGCAGGCGCACACGCTCGCCGGCCGCCGTGCATTGCGCGGCGCACAGCCCGGCCGGCCAGACGGCGCCGCCGTGCGGAAACAGCAGCCCGCCATGCGCGACCGGCAGGTTCAGGTGCGCACGCGCGGCGTCGGCGTCGAGCAGCGTCACGTAGTCGGACGGCGCACCGAAGGCATCGAACGCGTCGCGCATCCGCGCGAAATCGTCGGCCGATTCGGCGAGATGGATCATCCCCCGCGTGCTGCGTGCGAAGGCATGGCCCGCACGTTCGAGGGCTCGCCAGCGTGCGATCGCGTGCAGGAAGCCGCCGCGCGTGAGCCGGCTCGCGACGTTGTCGTCGCGAGTCATCAACGGATGGAAAACGCCGGCCGGATTGCCCGACGCGTCGCGCGCGATTCGTTCGTGCCGCTCGATCAACGTGACGTCCCAGCCGCGCGCGGCCAGACGTTCGACCACCGCGCAGCCCGCGAGGCCCGCGCCGATCACGATCGCGCGGCGTACTGCAACGGGCAATGCATGCGGCGGTTCGTGCCGGCGCGCGCGCCAGCGTGGCGCATATTCGCCGACGAGACGACCGTCGACTTCGCGGAACGTGAAACCTGTCTCGCCGAGCGCGTGTTTCACGGCATCGGACGTTGCATGCGTCGCAAACGTCGCGTGCTCGCCGGCCATTTTTGCGAGCGCGCGAATTCCGTCGCTCGATGCCGCGGCGCCATCGAGAAAAAATGCATCGGCGCGCGCGACGAGCTTCTTCGACAGCTCGATCGCATCGCCGAACGCGAGCGTGAGCACCACGCGCCCTGCGTCGAATTCGAGCCGGTGCAGGCCCGGCACCAGCATCGGCCATGCATCGATCAATGCGTCGACGTCTGCCGATATGGTTGTGTCTGCAACCATATGCGACACCGCGCGGCGCAGGTCGTCGCGCGACAACGGGTGCGGTTCGACCGCGACGACGTGCAGCCGTTCGCAGCGCTCAGGATCGTCGCGCCACGCGGCCCATGCGGCGAGGAAGCCGGCGCCCGCGCCGAATCCCGTCGTGACGATTGTGAACGTTCGGCGGCGCTGCCAGCGCGCGGGCAGCCCGTTGCCCGCGACGAACGCGCGATGCGCGTGCGCGAGCGTGCCGGATGCGCCGCGATGGAGCGTGCCGAACTCGGGCGAAACGAGCGTGCCGTCGTCGCGAAGCGCGAGCGTGGCGGAAACAAGTCGGTCGGGCATGCGAAACAAAAAACGTGGCAGCCAAGCCTGGCAAGGGATTGCGGGAGGCCGTCCGACGGGCCGTTGGGAAAAGCCAACGGGGCGGCGGTCGGGCGGACCGCGCTGCGTATCCTGTCCGGTTGGCGCAGGTCAAAAAACGGGCAATCGACGATTCATTCGGCGAAATACCGATGAAAATCTTTGAAACCCTTGTCGTTATTGGGTTTGCGCTGCGCTATCATAGCAACGCCGTACCGCGGGGTGGCCGCCGGCAAGCCGGAGGGCGCGTCGCGCGGGCCAGGATTCGGCGCTGTGTCGTCGGAGTCTGACTCTCGACGGCACGGTTCGCGCACGTATAATCGGCGCGTTCGCGCTGTTCGTGTCAACCTAACCTGATAAAGGAACCTTAATGAACAAACAGGAACTGATCGACGCCGTCGCCGCCCAAACGGGCGCCAGCAAGGCTCAAACCGGCGAAACGCTGGACACGCTGCTCGAAGTCATCAAGAAGGCCGTGTCGAAGGGTGATGCGGTTCAGCTGATCGGCTTCGGCAGCTTCGGTTCGGGCAAGCGCGCAGCACGTACGGGCCGCAACCCGAAGACGGGCGAAACCATCAAGATCCCGGCAGCCAAGACGGTCAAGTTCACGGCTGGCAAGGCGTTCAAGGACGCCGTCAACAAGCGTTAAACCCGCGCCTGTTCCAGGAAAAACCCGCCGAGAGGCGGGTTTTTTGTTGGGCGCGCGCGGCATTTTCGCCACAGTTCGCGCCGCTCTTGCAAAAGTTAACGGTTACTTTTACAAGCCGTTACCAGGCGATCATGCGTGCACGATCTGCGTGTCGCCGTGATCGTCGTCGTCGTGCGAATCGACATCCCACGCCGGGAACGGATCGTCGAACGCCGCCCATCCCGCCGCGCCGAGCGCGAACTCCGCATCGGTCAGCAGGCACGCATCGAGTTTCGCGCGCCACGCGTCGGCGTCGAGCGCGATGCCGATCAGCACGAGTTCCTGCCGGCGATCGCCGACCGTGCGATCGTCGAGATCGCCCAGCCATTCCGTGCGGATTTCGGCGAGCAACTCGTCGTCGTCCGGCCATTCCGCGCGATCCTGCGCCGCCCACCACAAGCCTGCCGGGCCATGCCGGCACACGCCGCCCGCCTGCGACAGCGAGCCCGCGATGTCGTTGCGCGTCGCGAGCCAGAAGAAACCCTTGCTGCGCAGCACGCCCGGCCACTCCTGATGCAGCAGCGCCCAGAGTCGTGCCGGGTGAAACGGCCGGCGCGCGCGGTAAACAAAATTGCCGATCCCGAATTCGTCGGCTTCGCCGTGCACGTGCGCATGATGGTCATCATGGCAGTCGGGGTCGTCGCAATGCGTGTGATCGTGATCGAGCGACGCGAGCCAGCCCGGCGCGTTCGCGGCTTCGTCGAAATCGAAGCGGCCGGTGTTCAGCACTTCGTCGAGCGGCACGTTGCCGAACGTCGACACGACCTGGTGCGCGCGCGGATTGAGGCGCGCGAGGATGTGCTGCAGGCGCGCGAGATCGTCCGCGCCGACGAGGTCGGCCTTGTTGATCACCAGCACGTCGCAGAATTCGATCTGCTCGATCAGCAGTTCGACGAGCGTGCGGTCGTCGTCTTCCGACGCGGCGATGCCGCGCGTCGCGAGCGCGTCGTCGGAGCCGTAGTCGCGCAGGAAGTTGTACGCGTCGACCACGGTGACGAGCGTGTCGAGCCGCGCGATGGACGACAGCGACGCGCCGTCGTCGTCGACGAACGTGAAGGTTTCGGCGATCGGCATCGGCTCCGCGATACCGGTCGATTCGATCATGATCGCGTCGAAGCGGCCTTCGGATGCAAGGTTGCGGATCTCGACGAGCAGATCGTCGCGCAGCGTGCAGCAGATGCAGCCGTTCGACATTTCGACGAGGCGTTCCTCGACGTGCGACAGCGCCTGCGCATCGCGCACGAGCGACGCGTCGATGTTGACCGCCGCGAGATCGTTGACGATCACCGCGACTTTCAGGCCCGCGCGGTTCGCGAGGACGTGGTTGAGCAGCGTGGTCTTGCCGGCGCCGAGGAAACCGGACAGCACGGTGACGGGCAACGGCTGTTTCATTGCCGGATTCATGATGATATGCACCAACGGAAAAGATGAAAAAGCGGCCGCGGCGCCCTGCCGGGGCGCGATCGGCCCGCGCACGGGCCAAACGGCGGCGTCAGCCCGCATTGTGCATCAAACGCGCGCGGCCGGCCCGGCGCCGGCCGGTGACGCGGCGCAGAATCACTGCGCGGCTTGAGCGGCTTGAGCGGTCTGCGCGGGCGGCAGCAGCTTCCATTGCGTCAGGATGCCGGCGATCTGCCGCGCGTACTTGTCGCGCAGCGATGGCGTTTCCGAATGATAGGCGCCGACTGCCTGCCACGTGTTGCCGTAGCGATTCATCTTCTGCTTGAGATGCCACGCGGCGATGTACACGTTCTTGCACGGCTCCATCAGCGTGTCGCGGCCGATCCCGTAGCGCGACAGCGTCGGCAGGTGGATCGAATTGATCTGCATCAGGCCGTAGTCGACCGAGCCGTTGGTGTTCTTGTTCAGCGCGCCGGGCCGGTTGCGCGACTCCTGCCACGCGATCGCGCGCAGGATCAGCGGATTGACCTGCTGATATTTGGCCGCTTCGTCGAAACAATCGGCGCGTGCGTTGCCGCTGGCGAACCACGCGCCGGCGGCGATCAACGCGATCGAAGCGAACCGTCTGTTCATCGTGCGGAAACGAAAAGGAATTGCGCGAAGCTCGGGAAAACCCGTGCCTGTTATTAGTGCGACGAGAAACGCGTCGCCCGTATCATACCGGCAGACCGTCAGATTGCGACAGGCAGGAATACGGCAGCCCGGTTATACCGCATTTCCGTGTCGGTTCATCGCGAAAACAAGGGAGAGGGCCGGCATGCGGAGGGCGACGCGGATCCTTACATATTGCATACGATTCGCCGGACACATGTCGTATGTGAGACAGTCCTCGGATCAATGTGATATTTCGGACATGAAAAACTGCTAATGTCGCCTCTTTCGGACTTGGATCCCAGCACTACCGCCGGAAGTGGCCTGAGCCGGCATCGACCCATTCATCCATGACAAGAAATCGCTTCGTTATGCGGCGTGTTGCCACGACCCTGCTCGTGGCCGGCATCATCGTCTCGCAGGCCGCCTACGCTCAGGTCACGCTCAATTTCGTGAATGCGGATATCGACCAGGTCGCGAAAGCGATCGGCGCCGCGACCGGCAAGACCATCATCGTCGACCCCCGCGTGAAGGGGCAGCTCAATCTCGTGGCCGAACGGCCGGTGCCGGAAGACCAGGCGTTGAAGACGCTGCAGTCGGCGCTGCGCATGCAGGGCTTCGCGCTCGTGCAGGATCACGGCGTGCTGAAGGTCGTGCCGGAAGCCGACGCGAAGCTGCAGGGCGTGCCGACCTACGTCGGCAATGCGCCGCAGGCGCGTGGCGACCAGGTGATCACGCAGGTGTTCGAGCTGCACAACGAATCGGCGAACAACCTGCTGCCCGTGCTGCGGCCGCTGATCTCGCCGAACAACACGGTGACGGCCTACCCGGCGAACAACACGATCGTCGTGACCGACTATGCGGACAACGTGCGCCGCATCGCGCAGATCATCTCGGGCATCGACAGCGCCGCGGGCGCGCAGGTGCAGGTCGTGACGCTGCGCAACGCGAACGCGATCGACCTCGCCGCGCAGATGCAGAAGATGCTCGACCCGGGTGCGATCGGCAACAGCGACGCGACGCTGAAGGTGTCGGTCACGGCCGACCCGCGCACCAATTCGCTGCTGCTGCGCGCATCGAACGGGTCGCGCCTCGCGGCCGCGAAACGTCTCGCGCTGCAGCTCGACGCGCCGAGCGCGGTGCCCGGCAACATGCACGTCGTGCCGCTGCGCAACGCCGATGCGGTGAAGCTCGCGAAGACGCTGCGCGGGATGCTCGGCAAGGGCGGCAACGACAGCGGCTCGTCGGCGTCGTCCAACGATGCGAACAGCTTCAACCAGAACGGCGGTTCGTCGGCGAGCGGCAACTTCTCGACCGGCACGTCGGGCACCCCGCCGCTGCCGTCGGGCGGCCTGGGCGGCTCGTCGTCGTCGTCCTACGGCAGCGGTTCTTCGTCCAGCGGCGGAATCGGCAGCGGCGGCCTGCTCGGCGGCGACAAGGACAAGAGCGGTGACGACAACCAGCCAGGCGGGATGATCCAGGCCGACTCGGCCACCAACTCGCTGATCATCACCGCGTCCGATCCGGTTTACCGGAACCTGCGCTCGGTGATCGACCAGCTCGACGCGCGGCGCGCGCAGGTCTATATCGAAGCGCTGATCGTCGAGCTGAACTCGACGACGCAGGGGCAACTCGGTATCCAGTGGCAGGTCGCGAGCGGCCAGTTCCTCGGCGGCACGAACCTGGCCGCGGCGGCCGGCAACGTCGCGGGCAACAGCATCATCAACCTCACGACCGGCACCGCGGGCAGTACCGGCGCCGGCCTCGCGGCCAACCTTTCGGGGCTGAACCAGGGGCTCAACATCGGCTGGCTGCACAACATGTTCGGCGTGCAGGGCCTCGGCGCGCTGCTGCAGTATTTCTCGGGCGTGAGCGACGCGAACGTGCTGTCGACGCCGAACCTGATCACGCTCGACAACGAGGAAGCGAAGATCGTCGTCGGCCAGAACGTGCCGATCGCGACCGGTTCGTACTCGAACCTGACGAGCGGCACCACGAGCAATGCGTTCAACACGTACGATCGTCGCGACGTCGGCCTGACGCTGCACGTGAAGCCGCAGATCACCGACGGCGGGATCCTGAAGCTGCAGCTCTACACGGAGGATTCGGCGGTCGTCAGCGGCACCACCAGCGCGCAGACCGGCCCGACCTTCACGAAGCGCTCGATCCAGTCGACGATCCTGGCCGACAACGGCGAGATCATCGTGCTCGGCGGCCTGATGCAGGACAACTACGCGGTGTCGAACAGCAAGGTGCCGCTGCTCGGCGACATCCCGTGGATCGGCCAGCTGTTCCGTTCGGAATCGAAGCAGCGGCAGAAGACGAACCTGATGGTGTTCCTGCGCCCGGTGATCATTTCCGATCGCAGCACCGCGCAGGAAGTCACGGCCAACCGCTACGACTACATCCAGGGTGTGACGGGCGCGTACAAGTCGGACAACAACGTGATCCGCGACAAGGACGATCCGGTCGTCCCGCCGATGCCGATCGGTCCGAGCCAGGGCGGCACGCCGGCCGGCAACCTGTTCGATCTCGACAAGATGCGTCGCCAGCAGTTGCAGCGCCAGGTCGCGCCGGTGCCGGCCCAGCCGTTGCCGGAAGCCACGCCCGCGCAGCCGCAGGGCGTGCCGCAGCAGACGGTGCCGGCCCAGCCGCTGACCACCGCACCGGGAGCCTCGCAGTGAGCGACGTGCTCGCGTCTTCCGCCCACGACGGCGCGCCGGGCGAACGCCAGCCGCCGTCGCCGCTCGCCGCGCGCCTGCTGCCGTACGGCTTCGCGAAGAGCGGCCAGGTGCTGATCGCGCATCAGCTCGACGACACGCTCGAGGTGTGGATCAGCGAACGCACGAGCGACGCCGCGCTCGCGGAAATCGCGCGCAACTTCGGCTCGATCGCCGTGCATCGCGTGCCGGCCGACGAGCTCGCGCAGGCGATCAACCAGGCGTACGCGCGCCAGGACGGCAGCGCCGCGCAGGTGGTCGGCGAGGTCGAAGGCGAAGTCGACCTGTCGCGGCTGATGCAGGACATTCCCGAAGTCGAGGATCTGCTCGAATCGGAAGACGACGCGCCGATCATCCGGATGATCAACGCGCTGCTCACGCAAGCAGCGCGCGAACAGGCGTCGGACATTCACATCGAGCCGTTCGAGAATGCGTCGGTCGTGCGCTTTCGCGTCGACGGCACGCTGCGCGACGTCGTGCGCCCGAAGAAGGCGCTGCATGGCGCGCTGATCTCGCGGATCAAGATCATGGCGCAGCTCGACATCGCGGAGAAGCGCCTGCCGCAGGACGGCCGCATCACGCTGCGCGTCGGCGGCCGGCCGGTCGACGTGCGGGTGTCGACGCTGCCGACCGGGCACGGCGAGCGCGCGGTGCTGCGTCTGCTGGAAAAGGACGCGCAGCGCCTGAACCTCGAAGCGCTCGGGATGGGCCGCGACACGCTCGTGCAGTTCGACAAGCTGATCGGCCGCCCGCACGGCATCGTGCTCGTCACCGGCCCGACCGGTTCGGGCAAGACGACCACGCTGTACGCGTCGATGTCGCGGCTCGAAACCGCGACGACCAACATCATGACCGTCGAGGACCCGATCGAATACGACCTCGCCGGCATCGGCCAGACGCAGGTGAACGAGCGGATCGGGATGACCTTTGCCCGCGCGCTGCGCTCGATCCTGCGCCAGGACCCGGACGTGATCATGATCGGCGAAATCCGCGACCTCGAAACCGCGCAGATCGCGGTGCAGGCGTCGCTGACGGGCCACCTCGTGCTCGCGACGCTGCACACGAACGATGCGGCGTCCGCGGTCACGCGCCTGACCGACATGGGCGTCGAGCCGTACCTGCTCGCGTCGTCGCTGCTCGGCGTGCTCGCGCAGCGCCTGGTGCGCCAGCTCTGCCCCGTCTGCAAGGAAGAGCGGCACGAGGAAGGCCGCACCGTGTGGCATCCGGTCGGCTGCGACAAGTGCGGGCATTCGGGCTATTCGGGCCGGCGCGGGGTCTACGAACTGCTGCTGGTCGACGAGTCGATCCGCACGCTGATCCACCGCAATGCGGCCGATGCCGAGATCCTCGCCGCCGGCCGCGCGGAAGGCATGCGCACGCTGCGCGACGACGCGGAGCGCTGGCTCGCGTCCGGCGCGACGTCGCTCGAGGAAGTGCTGCGCGTGACGGGAGGCGCATAGCGCGATGCCGGCATTCCGTTTCGAAGCGATCGATGCGGCGGGACGCGCGCAGAAAGGCGTGATCGATGCCGACAGCGCGCGTGCCGCGCGCGGCCAGCTGCGCACGCAGGGACTCACGCCGCTCGTCGTCGAGCCGGCCGCGAGCGCGACGCGCGGCGCGCGTTCGCAGCGGCTCGCGTTCGGCCGCAAGCTGTCGCAGCGCGAACAGGCGATCCTCACGCGCCAGCTCGCGAGCCTGCTGATCGCCGGGCTGCCGCTCGACGAGGCGCTCGGCGTGCTGACCGAGCAGGCCGAGCGCGACTACATTCGCGAACTGATGGCCGCGATCCGCGCCGAAGTGCTCGGCGGCCATTCGCTCGCGAATGCGCTGGGCCAGCATCCACGCGATTTTCCGGAAATCTACCGCGCGCTGGTCGCGGCGGGCGAGCACACCGGCAAGCTCGGCATCGTGCTGTCGCGCCTCGCCGACTACATCGAGCAGAGCAATGCGCTCAAGCAGAAGATCCTGCTGGCGTTCACGTATCCGGGCATCGTCACGCTGATTGCGTTCGGCATCGTCACGTTCCTGCTGAGCTACGTCGTGCCGCAGGTCGTCAACGTGTTCGCGAGCACGAAGCAGCAGCTGCCGATCCTCACGGTCGTGATGATGGCGCTGTCGGAGTTCGTGCGGCACTGGTGGTGGGCGATCCTGATCGCGGTCGCGCTCGCCGTGTGGTTCGTGAAGGCGACGCTGTCGCGCGCGGGGCCCCGGCTCGCGTTCGATCGCTGGGTGCTGACCGCGCCGCTCGCGGGCAAGCTCGTGCGCGGCTACAACACGGTGCGCTTCGCGAGCACGCTCGGCATCCTCACCGCGGCCGGCGTGCCGATCCTGCGCGCGCTGCAGGCGGCCGGCGAGACGCTGTCGAACCGCGCGATGCGCGCGAACATCGACGATGCGATCGTGCGCGTGCGCGAAGGCTCCGCGCTGTCGCGCGCGCTGAACAACGTGAAGACGTTTCCGCCGGTGCTGGTGCACTTGATCCGGTCGGGCGAAGCGACGGGCGACGTGACGACGATGCTGGACCGCGCGGCCGAAGGCGAAGCGCGCGAGCTGGAGCGCCGCACGATGTTCCTGACGAGCCTGCTGGAGCCGCTGCTGATCCTCGCGATGGGCGGCATCGTGCTCGTGATCGTGCTGGCCGTGATGCTGCCGATCATCGAGCTGAACAACATGGTGCAGTGACGCTGCGGCCCGTTTGCCGGGCCGCCATCGTTCAGCGCATGTAGATCGCGGGGGACGGCGTGTTCGCCGGGAGCTGGATTTCGGCGCGGGCGCCGTTGCGGTCGATGATGATCGAGCGCGGGCGGACTTCGGCGAGCTTCGCGCCGGACGTGACGTCCGCGCCGAGCGACACGGCGCGCGGCGGTTCGCCGCCGACGCCGACGATCGCGGCGCCGCCGTGGTCGAGCGCGAGAATGCCGAACAGGTGGATGTCCTGGACGGGATTCTTGTCGAGCTGGCCGCCGAAGAGCGCCGCGGCGTCCTCGGTGCGGATCGGCAGCCGCGCGGCGGCGGCGGGCAGCGGCGCTTCGCGGGCCGACAGCGTGACGACCCAGTAGGTGGCCGTCGCGCACAAACCCGCGAAGAGGGCGAGGGAAAGGATCCGGATCGAGAGCGCGTTCATGCGCGCTATTGTACGGATGTATGTGAAATTTGCGTTGAGTGAAAGCCCTCGGCGATGCGCGCCTTACAATGCGTGCTCCGCGCCCGCCGGTCCGGAAGGTTGCCGTCAGGCAATCGTCCGGTGCGCCGGGTGCGTCACTCAATCGACGACATTTTTTGGAAAGAGGTAGTCAGTCATGCAAACGTGGATCACTCGCCGCAACGCGGCCGTGCGTCGTCAGCGCGGTTTCACGCTGATCGAGATCATGGTGGTGGTCGCGATCCTCGGGATCCTGGCGGCGCTGATCGTGCCGAAGATCATGAGCCGCCCGGACGAGGCGCGCCGCATCGCCGCGAAGCAGGACATCGGCACGATCATGCAGGCGCTCAAGCTGTATCGTCTCGACAACGGCCGCTATCCGACCCAGGAGCAGGGCCTGAACGCGCTGATCCAGAAGCCGACCAATGATCCGATCCCGAACAACTGGAAGGACGGCGGCTATCTCGAGCGCCTGCCGAACGATCCGTGGGGCAACGGGTACAAGTACCTGAACCCGGGCGTGCACGGCGAGATCGACGTGTTCAGCTACGGCGCCGACGGCAAGGAAGGCGGCGAAAGCAACGACTCCGACATCGGCTCGTGGCAATAAGCCGGCGCTGATCGCCCCGACGCTTCATTCCCGTTCTTCATGCTCGCCATTCGCACGACCTCCCGCTGCGGCCGCGATTGCCGTGTGCGTCGCGGTGCGGTGCCGTCCGCACCGGCAGGTGCCGATGGCGGCTCGATGAAGCACCGCGCGGCGCGGCGTCGCGCGCGCGGTTTCACGCTGCTCGAAATGCTGGTCGTGCTCGTGATCGCGGGGCTGCTGGTGTCGCTCGCGTCGCTGTCGCTGACGCGCAATCCGCGCACCGACCTGCGCGAGGAAGCGCAGCGCATCGCGCTGCTGTTCGAGACGGCCGGCGACGAAGCGCAGGTGCGCGCGCGGCCGATCGCATGGCAGCCGACCGCGCACGGCTTCCAGTTCGACGTGAGCTCGCCCGACGGCTGGCGCACGCTGCGCGACGACCTGCTGCGCCCGCGCGACTGGGATGGCGGCGTCACCGGCGCGGACATCGATTACCCGGGGTCGGATACGCGCGCGAGCCGAGTCGTGTTCGGCACCGAGAGCATCGACACGCCCGTGCGCGTGACGCTGCATTCGGCCGCCGGCAGCGCGACGATCGTCGGCACCGGCAACGGCCGCTACGAGGTGCAATGACGATGCGTCGTCGCCTGCCCTTCTCCGTTTCTTCATCCCGCGGCTTCACGATGATCGAGGTGCTGGTCGCGCTCGCGATCATCGCGGTCGCGCTCGCCGCGTCGATCCGTGCGGTCGGCACGATGGCGACCAATGCGTCCGACCTGCATCGCCGGCTGCTCGCCGGCTGGAGCGCCGACAACGCGCTCGCGCAGCTGCGGCTCACGCATGCGTGGCCGGAAGTCGGCGAGCAGAGTTTCGACTGCTCGCAAGGCAACGTGCAGCTGGTCTGCACGCAGCGTGTGAGCACCACGCCGAATCCGGTGTTCCGGCGCGTGCGGATTTCGGTGAGCATGCCTGGCCGCGCCGGCGTGCTCGCGCAGATGGTGACGGTGGTCGCGAATGAAACCAGCCGTCCACTCTGACGCGCCGATGCGCCGCCCGTCCGCCCGCCCGGCGCGCCTCGCCACCCGCGGCTTCACGCTGATCGAGCTGATGATCGCGATCGCGATCCTCGCGGTGGTCGCGATCCTCGCGTGGCGCGGGCTCGACCAGATCATGCGCGGTCGCGACAAGGTCGCGGCCGCGATGGAAGACGAGCGCGTGTTCGCGCAGATGTTCGACCAGATGCGCATCGACGCGCGGCTCGCCGCGACCGACGACGAAGCCGGCCAGCCGGCGATCGGCGTCGCCGGCAATACGCTGCAGATCGTGCGCGAACTCGACGTGCCGGGCGTCGCGCCGCGGCTGCAGGTGGTCCGCTACCGGATCGCCGGCGGGCGCGTCGTGCGCTATGCGTCGCCGCCGATCGACGACACGAACCGGCTGCGCACCATGCTGAAGGACAGCAGCGTCGAAGGCTGGAGCTGGGTCGCGCTGATGGGCGGCGTCGGCGCGATCGACGCGAAGCTGTATGTGCCGCGCGTGGGCTGGACCACCAACCTGCAGACGGCCGACGAAGCGCTCGCGCAGAACAACGACGCGCTCAAGGTGCCGCAGATCGGCAACGCGCCGCCGGCGCGCGCGGTGACCGGGCTGCAGGTCAGCATCGGCGCGACGTCGCTGCGCGTGCCGGTCACGCGCATCTTCCTCGTCGGGGAATGACGATGCGTGCGCGCCCACTCCACCGAATGCCTGCCCGCCGCCAGCGCGGCGCCGCGATCATCACCGCGCTGCTCGTGGTCGCGCTGTCGGCGATCCTCGTGTCGGGGATGCTGTGGCGCCAGCAGGTGCAGATCCGCCGGATCGAGAACCAGCGCGTGATCGCGCAGGCGCAGTGGGTCGCGCGCGGCGCGCTCGACTGGACCCGGATGATCCTGCGCTCCGAAGGCGATACGGCGCCCGGCATCACGTATCTCGGCGGGATCTGGGGCGTGCCGATCGCGAAGACCAAGCTGTCGGATTTCCTCGGCCGCATCGGCGCGCCCAACGACACCGACGCCGAAGACACTTACCTGTCCGGCTCGATCGAGGACGCGCAGGCGAAGTTCAACCTGCGCAACCTCGTGTCGTCGCCGGCGCCCGGCGTGCTGCAACTGAACGTCACGCAGATGCAGGCGTTCCAGCGCCTGCTGACGACGCTTGGCTACGACAGCGCGTTCGCGAAGCGCATCGCGCTGCAGGTGCGCGCGGGCCTGCTGCATTCGGCCACGCGGTTCCAGATGCCGAACCTGCCCGGCGGCGGCGGCACCGCGGCGAACGCCGCGACCGCGCCGGTGACGAGCGGCGACATGCAGGGCAGCGGCTTCACCGACGATCCCGGGATGGCCGGCGGCGACCGCGGGCCCGCGCCGCTGATGATGACGCGCGTCGACAGCCTGCTCGACGTCGACGGCGTGACGCCCGAGATGGTCGCGCGGCTGCGCCCGTTCGTCACCGTGCTGCCGACTACCACGCCCGTGAACATGAACACCGCGCCGGCCGAAGTGATCGCGGCGCTGATACCGGGGATGAGCGTGTCGTCCGCGCAGGCGCTCGTGTCGCGCCGCGAGACGGTGTTTTTCCGGAACGTCGGCGACGTGCAGCTCGCGCTGCGCGGCGCCGGCGCGCCGCCGAACGTGACGATCGACTCGAGCCTCGTCGACGTCAATTCGAGCTATTTCATCGTGCATGGCCGGATCCAGCACGAACGCGCGGAGGTCGACCGCACCTCGCTCGTGTATCGTGATCCGACCACGCACTCGACGCGGGTCGTGCGCATCCGCGACCAGCTATAACGACGCCAATCGGGAGAGGAGCTCTTGTGAGCACGTTGATTGTTTCTTTGCCGCCGCGCGAGCCTGCCGTGCCGTTGCAGGAATGGCAGTGGCCCGAGCTGCCGTTCACGCTCGTCGACAAGGCCGGCCAGGTGCAGCGCGCGGGCCGCGCCGCGCTCGCGCTGCTGCCGCGCGCGAACGCGACGGTGCTGATCGTCGCCGCGCGCGACGTGCTGCTGCTGGCCGCGACCGTGCCGCCGCTGAAGGGGCCGAAGCTGCGCCAGGCGCTGCCCAACATCGTCGAGGATCAGCTGATCCAGGACCCGCTCGGCTGCCACATCGCGCTCGATCCGGCCGCGCTGCCCGACGGGCGCCGCGTGCTGGCCGTCGTCGATCGCGCGTGGTTCCGCACGATCTGCGACGCGTTCACCGCGGCCGGTCACCGGCACCTGAGCGCGGTCCCCGCGACCCGCTGCCTGCCGGCGCCGCGCGCGTCGGCCCACGCGGCCTCCGCCGTGCCGGCCGACGGCGAGGCGACCGACGCCGCCGCGCTCGTCGCGGACGTCACCGAGCCGCCTGCCCGCCCGGCGACCGTCGCCGCGGTGCTCGGGCTCGCGACGGCGGTCGAACCGGTGCTCGTCGAAGCCGGCGCGCTGCCGGCGGCTGCCAGTGCGCCGCGCCTCGAGCTGGCGGTCGCGCGCGGCGCGCTCGGCGAAGGCTTCGCGGCGCCCGCATCGCGCGCGGCCGGCACGCTGGCCG
Source organism: Burkholderia sp. 9777_1386 (assembly GCF_015712265.1). Lineage (NCBI taxonomy): Bacteria > Pseudomonadati > Pseudomonadota > Betaproteobacteria > Burkholderiales > Burkholderiaceae > Burkholderia > Burkholderia sp. 9777_1386. Next base: position 74,285 of record NZ_JACCQB010000019.1, read on the forward strand.
CGCTCGCGGGCGGCGGCGACGTCGAACTGTACGAACTCGGCGAGCCGGGCGCGGAGCCGCGGCTCGCGTCGGTCGGCCGCACCGACGCGCCGCTGCTGCCGGGCGCTGCGCCGCTGTCGTTCGACACGTTCGCGCGCCGGGCGCTGACCGAGCCATTCGATCTGTGCCAGTTCGAGTTCGAGTCGCAGCCGTGGCGCTTCGACCGCGCGACGGTGAAGCGCCTGCGCGTGCCGATCGCGCTGGCCGCGGCGACGCTCGGCGTCGCGGTGATCGGGATGAACCTGCACTGGTGGAAGCTGTCGCGTGAGCGCGACGCGCTGTCCGCGCAGATCACCGAGACGCTCTTGTCCGCGTTCCCGAAGACGACCACCGTGCTCGATCCGCCCGCGCAGATGCAGCGCCAGCTCGACCAGCTTCGGCTCGCGGCCGGCGAGCTGTCGCCGAACGATTTCCTCGCGTTGTCGAGCGGTTTGTCGCGTTCGATGGGCGCGCTGCCGCTGAACGGCATCGCGTCGCTCGACTATCACGACCGGCGGCTCGACGTCGGCTTCAAGCCGGAGGTCAAGGTCGATCCCGATTTCACGCAGCGCCTCGCGCGTAACGGACTGTCCGGCGAAGTCGACAGCAACACGGGCAAATGGACGATCCGGAGCCGCTCATGAAAACCGAACAACTGAACCAGACGCTGGCCCAGTTCTGGGGCGAGCGCACGCCGCGCGAGAAGACGCTGCTCGGCTGGGGCGGCGCCGTGCTGGCGGTCGCGATCGCGTATTCGGTGCTGTGGTCGCCCGCGCAGGAAGGCCGTGCGCGGATCCAGCGCGAGCTGCCGACGATGCGTCACGAACTCGCGCAGATGACCGCGCAGGCGAACGAGGCGAAGTCGCTGGCCGCCGCCGCGCAAGGCGTCGCGCCGACCGGCCTCGCGCTGAAGGATGCGCTGACCGCGTCGCTGTCCGATCACGGGCTGCAGGGCGCGCAGGTGCAGATCGTCGGCAACGGCGTGCAGATCCAGATGAAGAACGTGTCGTTCCCGGCATGGACGCAGTGGCTCGACGATGCGCGCCGGCAGTTCAAGGTGCAGGTCGGCGAGGCGCATGCGACGGCGCTGAAGGATGACGGCCAGGTGGACCTGACGGCCGTGATGCAACCTTCCGTCCAGAAATAGATGACGGCAGTGGATGACGCGAACGAAGGCCGGCCGATGCGGCCGTGGGTGAGACGGCTCGTCGCCGTGTTGCCGTGGGTGCTGGCAGGCGGCCTGGCGACGGCGGTGACGCTCGTCGCGCTCGCGCCGGCCGCGTGGATCGCGCCGCAGTTCGCGCGGGCGACCGGCGGCCACGTGAATCTCGTCGATCCGGACGGGTCGCTGTGGCACGGCTCGGGCACGCTGATGCTCGCGCCGGGCGCGGACCAGAGCGCGGCGACGCTGCTGCCGGGCCGGGTCGAATGGACCACGCGCTTCTGGCCGCTGCTGACCGGGCGCGTGCAGATGCGCATGCGGCAGACGGAAGCGATGCCCGACGCGGTCACGCTCGATGCGACGTGGCGCGGCGCGGTGCTGTCGGCGGGCACGATGGCCGTGCCTGCGTCGCTGCTCACGGGGCTCGGCACGCCGTTCAACACGCTCGACCTGCAGGGCGACGTGCGGCTCGGCTGGAGCGACTGGCGGCTGATCGGCAACAACGCGTTCGGCCAGCTGACGGTGACGATCGATTCGATGAGTTCGCGCGTGTCGCGCGTGAAGCCGCTCGGTTCGTACCGTGCGGTATTGCAGGCGAAGGGCGCGGGCGCCGATCTCGACCTGTCGACGACGCAGGGCCCGCTGTTCCTCGACGGGCACGGCAGCTTCGGCCCCGGCCAGGGTTCGTTCCGCGGCACCGCGCACGCGGCGCCCGAGCAGCAGGCGAACCTCGCCGGGCTGCTGAACCTGCTCGGCCACCCGATCGGCAACAACCAGGTGTCGTTGATCTTCGGCGACGCGCAGCGCTGAACGCGCGCGTCGCCCGCTTCCCTTTCTACTTCTGCGCGAGCGGCGCGGCGACCGACGGTGCGGTGGCCGCGGGCACGGCCGCACCGGACGCCGGCACAGGCGCCGCCATGTCGCCGTTCTCGCGCGCCATCTCCGATACGTTCCAGCCGCCGCCGAGCGCCTTCACGAGCCCGACCGACGACACCATCCGCTGCCCGGCGATCGTCGCGAGCTTCTGCTGCGCGGTGAACGCGGTGGTCTGCGCGGTCAGCACGTTCAGGTACGCGACCGTGCCGGCCTTGTACTGGTTCGTGACGATCGCGAGCGCGTGCTCGGCGCTGTCGACGGCCTGTCGCTGCACGTCGATTTCCTGCGCGAGGATGCGCTGCGACGCGAGGTTGTCCTCGACGTCCTGGAACGCGGTGAGCACCGCGAGCCGATAGGCGGCGACGTCCTGGTCGTAGGTCGCGCGCGCCGCATCGGTCTGCGCGGCGCGCAGACCCGCGTCGAACAGCGTGGCCGCGAGCTGCGGGCCGACCGTCCAGAAGCGCGCCGGCAGCGTGAACAGCTGCGACCACACCGAGCTCTGGAAGCCGCCGGTGGCCGACAGCGTGAGCGTCGGGAAGAACGCGGCGATCGCGACGCCGATCTGCTCGTTCGCGGCCGCGGCGCGGCGCTCGGCCGCCGCGATGTCGGGCCGGCGCTCGAGGATCGCGGACGGCACGTCGACCGGCGTGATCGGCGGCTCGGCCGCGAGCGGGTTCGGCGGCAGCGAGAAGGTCGACGCCGGCTCGCCGATCAGCGTCGCGATCGCATGCTCGTATTGCGCGCGGGCGACGCCGTTGTCGATCTGCGCGGCCTGCGCGCTCTGCAGCTGCGTCTGCGCCTGGATCACGTCGGCGCGCGCGGCGACGCCCTGCGCGTACTGGTTCTGCGTGAGCTGCAGCGACCGTTGGTACGACTGCACGGTGTCGTCGAGCAGCTTCTGCAGCGCATCGGACGTGCGCAACTGGAAGTAGGTCTGCGCGAGCAGCGCCTGCTGCGACAGCCGCGCGTTCGCGAGATCGGCCGCGGCGGCCGCTTCGCCGGCGCGCTGCGCGCTGACGGTGCGGCTCACCTTGCCCCACAGGTCGGGTTCCCAGCTGGCGTCGAGGCCGACGCTGTAGCTGTTGTTGATCGACCCGGTCGACCCGCTGCCGAAATTCGACGACGAACCCGACGACAGCGACGTGCGCGGCGTCCGCGCGCGCGAGCCCGATGCGGTCAGCCCGACGGTCGGGAAATACGCGGCGCGCGCCTCGGTGACGAGCGCGCGCGCCTGCCGGTAGGCGGCCGCCGATTGCGCGATGGTCTGGTTCGACGCGTTGAGCTTGCCGATCAGCGCATCGAGCTGCGGATCGTTGTAGACCGTCCACCACGGGCCGCGGTCGGCGCGATCGGCGGGCTGCGCGACTTTCCAGCCGGCCGGCGCTTCCTTGAAGGCGGCGGGGATCGACGTGTCGGGCCGGTGATAGTCGGGCCCGACGGCGCAGCCGGCGAGCAGCACGGCCGTCGCGATGGCGACGGCGGCGCTCAGCGGGCGAACGGCGCGCGGGAGGGGGGCGTACGGCATGGTGGTTTTCCTGTCTGGGCGTGACGGCCGGCGAGCGGCGCCGCGCGATGCGGTCGTCATGCCGCTGGCGGACAAATGGTAACTGACGGCGGGAAAGCTGCGCAGCCCTAAGGGTACGGTGGGCGACAGCCCGAATGTGTTACCGGCGCGGCCGGCCGGTTTACCGGCCATTACGGCCGGCTTGCGGGAAAACGGGCGTACGAACGGGCGTACGACACCGGCCGCGCGTGACGCGGCCGGCGATCAGGCGGGATCGTGCGGAGAGCGGCGGGAGCAGCGCAGCGTCAGTGGCAGCGCACGGGCACCGGGACGGGTTCGGCGGCGGCCCGCCATGTCGACGGCTCCGTCGCGGCCGGCTGGCTCGTACGGCGGGCGCCGCCCTTCGCGTTGCGCTGCCGGCGATGATCGAACCATGCGAACCCGAGCGCCGCGAGCGAGCCGCCAGGCACGACCAGCATCGTCACGTACAGCGCGATCTTCCAGCCGCGGTGCGGCCCGGAGAACACATGATGAGCGGTATCGGTCAGGTTGCGGCGCAGCGCGCCGGCGGCATTTTTCAGGAACAGCATCGCGAACATCCTCGGGTGCCCGGCAGCGCGGGCCAATCGGTCAGAACATAGTCTCCGGCAGTGCAACATGCACGTCGTAACTGGTTGACTCAAATAATATTGACTAAGCAATCATTTTTCAAGATACTGGGCGCGTTTTAACCCGAAACGCACTATTGCTGCGCGCGCAATCGTATGACCGGCGGCCTCTACGATCCCGAGAACATCGCGCTGGAAACGAGCCTCGGCTATTACCTGTCGAAGGCGAAGCAGGCGCTCGTCGAGCGGATGGATCGCGCGCTCGAGCCGCTCGACCTCACCGCGCAGCAGATCGGCGTGATCCTGCTGCTGTCGCGCGGCTACGCGCGCACGCCGTTCGAACTGTCCCGCAAGATGTCGTACGACAGCGGCTCGATGACGCGCATGCTCGACCGGCTCGAACGCAAGGGGCTGATCGCACGCGCGCGCAGCGAGCAGGACCGCCGGATGATCGAGCTGACGCTGACCGAGCGCGGCCTCGAAGCCGCCCGCGCGCTGCCGTCGCTGGTCGCGACCGCGCTCAACGCGCAACTGGAAGGCTTCTCGGCCGACGAACTGGCGACGCTCACCGGCCTGCTGCAGCGTTTCATCGCCAACGGGCCAGGCTCGACCGGTTGCCCGAAGCCCGACGAACCCGACTGCTGATGTGCGCGGAGCCCTCATGTCTAGGTTAAGCATTCGCTTATTTCTCTGTCTGGGCAGAAGATGACGAGGCACGCGCTCCGCTTTTTCCCTTTTTCATTCCACCCGGCCGGGCCGCGCTGCGTCGCGCGCCCGTGCGTTGTGCCGGCGCGTCGCGCGCGCCGCGTCTAGGAGATTCCGATGTCCGCCACCACGGCATCCGCCCCCTCCCCCGCCGCCGAACCCGCACCGCTGACCGGCGGCGCACTCGCGCTGCTGACCGTCGGGCTCGCGCTCGGCACCTTCATGGAAGTGCTCGACACGTCGATCGCGAACGTCGCGGTGCCGACCATCTCGGGTAGCCTCGGCGTCGCGACGAGCGAAGGCACGTGGGTGATTTCGTCGTACTCGGTCGCGTCCGCGATCGCGGTGCCGCTCACCGGCTGGCTCGCGCGCCGGGTCGGCGAGGTGCGCCTCTTCACGCTGTCGGTGCTCGCGTTCACGATCGCGTCGGCGCTGTGCGGCCTCGCGACCAACTTCGAGACGCTGATCGCGTTCCGGCTGCTGCAAGGCCTCGTGTCGGGGCCGATGGTGCCGCTGTCGCAGACGATCCTGATGCGCAGCTACCCGCCCGCGAAACGCGGGCTCGCGCTCGGGCTATGGGCGATGACGGTGATTGTCGCGCCGATCTTCGGCCCGTTGCTGGGCGGCTGGATCAGCGACAACTACACGTGGCCGTGGATCTTCTACATCAACCTGCCGATCGGCGTGTTCTCGGCGACCTGCGCGTACTTCCTGCTGCGCGGCCGCGAAACGAAGACGTCGAAGCAGCGGATCGACGCGATCGGCCTCGCGCTGCTCGTGATCGGCGTGTCGTGCCTGCAGATGATGCTCGACCTCGGCAAGGACCGCGACTGGTTCAACTCGTCGTTCATCGTCGCGCTCGCGCTGATCGCCGTCGTGTCGCTCGCGTTCATGCTCGTGTGGGAGGCGACCGAGAAGGAGCCGGTGGTCGACCTGTCGCTGTTCAAGGACCGCAATTTCGCGCTCGGCGCGCTGATCATCTCGTTCGGCTTCATGGCGTTCTTCGGCTCGGTCGTGATCTTCCCGCTGTGGCTGCAAACGGTGATGGGCTACACGGCCGGCAAGGCTGGCCTCGCGACCGCGCCGGTCGGGCTGCTCGCGCTGGTGCTGTCGCCGCTGATCGGCCGCAACATGCACCGGCTCGACCTGCGGATGGTCGCGAGCTTCGCGTTCATCGTGTTCGCGGGCGTGTCGCTGTGGAACGCGACGTTTACGCTCGACGTGCCGTTCAACCACGTGATCCTGCCGCGGCTCGTGCAGGGCATCGGCGTCGCGTGCTTCTTCGTGCCGATGACGACGATCACGCTGTCGAGCATCTCCGACGAGCGGCTCGCGAGCGCGTCGGGGCTGTCGAACTTCCTGCGCACGCTGTCCGGCGCGATCGGCACCGCGGCCAGCTCGACGTTCTGGGAGAACGACGCGATCTACCATCATGCGCGGCTGTCGGAATCGGTGAGCGTCTACGCGCAGAACACGACCGACTACCAGGGCGCGCTCGCGCAGCTCGGCATCGTCGGGCAGACGGCCAATGCGCAACTCAACCAGCTCGTCACGCAGCAGGGCTTCATGATGGCGACCAACGACTTCTTCCATCTGTCGGCGGGCGTGTTCATCGCGCTCGCGGCGCTCGTGTGGATCACGAAGCCCAAGAAGGGCGCGGGGCCGGCGATGGGGCATTGAGGCGGTCGCGTTCGGGTTCCCGGCACGCCGCCCATGCGGCGTCCGCCACATAGATAAAGAGCTAAGCTGGCCGACCCGGACTCGCGGAACAGTGAAATGCCGACTTATGACCTACGTGATGCGACAAGGAACCTGTCGCTTTTGATCGATGACGCAATTCGTTCTGGTGAACCGTTCGTCATCGAGAACGACGGCAAGCCGCTGGTCAAAGTCGTGCCGATTGCCTCGGCACCGACGCTTGCTCCGGTATCGCGGGTCGGATTCATGAAGGGGCAGATTCGGGTCCCCGAGGATTTCGATGCGTTGCACGCCGACACGATTCGAAACAGATTCGACGGCACTGAATGAAATCAGCGTGCCGAACGTCTCGTCCTTGCCTCATTCCCGCGCCCGCAAGCCCCCGAACGCGAGATCGTCGGCCGGCGCGAGCGGCAGCGTCGCCCGCGCGACGTCGAGCCAGGCGCGCGCCGCGTGCGACAGATAGCCCTTCTTCAGCCAGCCGAGCGCGATCGCCCACGTGATTTCCGGCTCGACGATCGGCCGGCACGTGAACTGCCCCGCGTCGAGCCGCCGGCAATACGGCTCGGGCAGCAGCGCGATGCCGACGCCCGCATGCACGAGCGCGGCCATGAAATCCCAGTGACCGCTGCGGCTCACGATCGACGGCGTGAAGCCGGCCTGCCGGCACGCATCGAGCACCGCGTCGTGCAGCGCGAGGCTTTCCGCATAGAACACGAACGATTCGCGCGCGAGATCCGCGAGCGGCACGGCCGCGTGGTCCTCCCAGCGCGACTCGCGCGGCGCGACGAGCCACAGCGGCGCGCGCACCATCGGCAGCCGCTCGAACGTGCCGGGATCGACCGGCTCCAGCAGCCCGCCGAGCTCCAGCTCGCCCGACGTCAGCGCGGCCTCGATCATCCGCGCGCCCTGCTCGAACAGCTTCAGCTCGATGTTCGGGTAGCGCTGCTTGTACGCGGCGATGATCGGCGTGAACAGCGAACCGCCGAGCGGCGGAATGCCGATCGTCAGCTCGCCGCGTCCGAGCGTGCCGAGATCGTTCAGCTCCGATTGCAGCTGCGCCTGCGCGGCCAGCACGTCCTGGCCGCGCTGGAACACGATCCGCCCGGCGTCGGTCAGCACCATCTGCCGGCCGTCGCGCAGCAGCAGCGGCGAACCGATCTCGTCTTCCAGCGCCTTCACCATCTTGCTGATGGTCGGCTGCGTGACGAACAGCTTGTCGGCCGCCGCGGTGAAGCTCTGCTGACGAACCACCTCGACGAAGTACCGCAGTGCGCGCAATTCCATCGATCACTCCCCAGATTGGTGCGGCTGAATGCAAGCGAATTCCGAATTGGAATGACAAGGATAGAGACAAGTCATTTTATTTATGGTTAGGGGAAACCCTATACTTGCTCCATTGACAGAAACATCTGTATGGAGCCCGCCATGAACAAGCCGACCGCCACTGCCGCCGCCCGCCCCGCTGCTTCGGGCAGCCTCGCGCACACGGGCCGGATCGTGCTGCAGGCCGCCGCGCTCGGCGTGCTGTGGATGACGGTCGACTGGGCCGTGCGCAAGGTCGGGCTGCCGATTCCGTCCGGCGTGATCGGCCTCGCGGTGCTGCTCGTGCTGCTGTTCTCGGGTCGCGTCGCGCCGGCGTGGGTGAAGGACGGCGCGAACTGGCTGCTGTCCGACATGCTGCTGTTCTTCGTGCCGGCCGCCGTCGCGGCCGTGCAGTACGGCGGGCTGTTCCGCGAGGACGGCTGGCGCATCGCGCTGGTGATGCTCGCCGGCACCGCGTTCGTGATGGTCGCGGTGGCCGTCGCGGTCGATCTCGCCGCGAAGCTCGAACGCCGGCTCGCCGCGCAGCGCGTGTTCGCGGAACGCCGCCGCGCGCGCCTGAGCGCCATCGCGCACTGAGCCGGAGCCGTTCATGCTCGCCGCGCTATCGAACCTGCCCGCCGACCGGGTGAATACCGCGATCTCCGTCGGCTGCTTCGTGCTGACCGTCGTGCTGTATTTCGCGTCGAAGCGGCTCTATGCGTACAAGAAGACGCTGCTGTTCTCGCCGCTCGTGTTCGTGCCGGGCGTGCTGGTGCTGCTCGTGCTGCTGACCGGCATCCCGTATTCGGTCTATTTCCGCGACACGCGCTGGCTGATGTGGCTGCTCGGCCCGGCGACGATCGCGTTCGCGGTGCCGATCTACGACTATCGCGACCTGATCCGTCGCCACTGGCTGTCGCTGTCGGTCGGCGTCGCGGTCGGGATCGCGGCGGGCGTATGCGGGTCGCTGCTGCTCGCGAAGCTGCTGCACCTGTCGCCCGAGCTGCAGCGCTCGCTGATGACGCGCTCGGTGTCGACGCCGTTCGCGCTCGCCGTGTCCGACAAGATCCATGCGCCGAAGGACCTCACGGCCCTGTTCGTGATCGCGACCGGCATCTGCGGGATGCTGCTCGGCGAACTCGTGCTGGCGCTCGTGCCGATGCGCACGCGGCTCGCGCGCGGCGCGCTGTTCGGCGCGGCCGCCCACGGCGTGGGCACCGCGAAGGCGCGCGAGATCGGCAACGAGGAAGGCGTCGTGTCGAGCCTGACGATGATGATCGCGGGCGTCGCGATGGTGCTGATCGCGCCGCTGCTCACGCTGCTGCCGATCTGACGACGGATGCGCGGGCGGGCGCCGCTCGCCGCCCTGCCGCGTTCCTCGCCTGACGGTCTGTTCCCGCCGGCCGCACTCCGCTCCTCCCCGGGGATCGTTTCCCCGCCGTTCCTGCCCTGCATCGAGCCGCGCCGGCCGACAATCGGCTGAGATAGCCGCAATTCCCCCCTCTTTTCCGCCCATCGGCCTCGGCCCGGATGCCGAACAATGCATGCTACGAGACATCACGCACGCATTCACATGGCCACGACCGCAAACCCGACCGCCGACAAGCCGGCTTCGTCCGGCAAGTTCAAGCGCATCGCGCTCATCGCCGTCATCGCGCTGGGCGCGGCTGCCGCCGCCGCCGGCGGCATGTACGTGTTCCTGGGCAAGGCAGGCGTCGGCCACGCGAGCGCGCCCGCCGAGCCGGCGCCGCTGGCCGCGCCGGTGTTCTTCCCGCTCGACCCGCTGACCGTGAACCTGCAGTCCGACGACGGCGCGCAGCACTACCTGCGCGTCGGCCTGTCGCTGAAACTCACCGACCCGAAGGCGCAGGAGCAACTGACTGCGCGGATGCCGGAAATCCGCAGCCGGATCCTGCTCGCGCTGTCGAACAAGCATCCCGAGGAGCTTGCGACGCCGGACGGCAAACGTTCGCTCGCGACGGAGCTGCGGGAGCTGATCGAGCAGCCGACGCAGCCGGGCAACCAGCGCGCGAAGGTCGACGACGTCCTGTTCACCGAGTTCGTCGTCCAGTAACGCGGCCGCGAAAGGAGCGCGTATGGGTCACCAGGAGTTCATGTCCCAGGAGGAGGTCGATGCCCTCCTCAAGGGCGTCACGGGCGAAACCGATGCAGTCGACGAGCAGCGCGACACATCGGGCGTCCGCCCCTACAACATCGCGACGCAGGAGCGAATCGTCCGCGGCCGGATGCCCGGCCTCGAGATCATCAACGACCGCTTCGCGCGCCTGTTGCGGATCGGCATCTTCAACTTCATGCGGCGTACGGCGGAAATCTCCGTCAGCCAGGTGAAGGTGCAGAAGTACAGCGAATTCACCCGCAACCTGCCGATCCCGACCAACCTGAACCTGGTGCACGTGAAACCGCTGCGCGGCACGTCGCTGTTCGTGTTCGACCCGAACCTCGTGTTCTTCGTCGTCGACAACCTGTTCGGCGGCGACGGGCGCTTCCACACGCGCGTCGAAGGCCGCGACTTCACGGCCACCGAGCAGCGAATCATCGGCAAGCTGCTGAACCTCGTGTTCGAGCACTACACGACCGCGTGGAAGAGCGTGCGGCCGCTGCAGTTCGAATTCGTGCGCTCGGAGATGCACACGCAGTTCGCGAACGTCGCGACGCCGAACGAGATCGTGATCGTCACGCAGTTCTCGATCGAGTTCGGGCCGACGGGCGGCACGCTGCACATCTGCATGCCGTACTCGATGATCGAGCCGATCCGCGACGTGCTCAGCTCGCCGATCCAGGGCGAGGCGCTCGAAGTCGACCGCCGCTGGGTGCGCGTGCTGTCGCAGCAGGTGCAGGCCGCCGAGGTCGAGCTGACCGCGAATCTCGCCGAGATCTCGTCGACGTTCGAGAAGATCCTGAACCTGCGCGCGGGCGACGTGCTGCCGCTTGAGATCGAGGACACGATCACCGCGAAGGTCGACGGCGTGCCGGTGATGGAATGCGGCTACGGAATTTTCAATGGTCAATATGCGTTGCGCGTGCAGAAGATGATCGGCGCGAGCGATTCGATGAAGGAAGGTGGATATGAGTGAGCTGAACCAGACGCCCGACGACGACATGCAGGCGATGGCCGATGCAGCGCTCGCGGCGTCGGCCGCCGACGCGCAGGCGCCGGCCGCGGCCGACGAGGATCCGGGCATGGACGACTGGGCGGCCGCGCTCGCCGAGCAGAACCAGCAGCCGGTGGCGGCCGGGGCGACGGGCGCCGGCGTGTTCCAGCCGCTGTCGAAGGCCGCGGCGAGCTCGACGCACAACGACATCGAGATGATCCTCGACATCCCGGTCAAGATGACCGTGGAGCTCGGCCGCACGAAGATCGCGATCCGCAACCTGCTGCAGCTCGCGCAGGGGTCGGTCGTCGAGCTCGACGGCATGGCCGGCGAGCCGATGGACGTGCTCGTGAACGGCTGCCTGATCGCGCAGGGCGAAGTCGTGGTGGTCAACGACAAGTTCGGCATTCGCCTCACCGACATCATCACGCCGGCCGAACGTATCCGGAAGCTGAATCGATGAACGTCGTCAAGCCCGGCCAGCGTGTGTGCCGCGCGATGGCGGCGACGGTGCTTGCCGTCGTCGCGTCGCTCGTGTGCGCGCCGGCCGGCGCCGCGGACATGAACGCGGTGAACCACCCCGGTTCGATCGCGTCGAGCGTGACGGTCGGCTCGGCCGCGCCGTCGCTCGGCATCGGCGCGGTGCTGCAGACGCTCGTCGGGCTCGCGGTCGTGATCGGCCTCGTGTTCGCGTGCGCGTGGCTCGCGCGCCGCTTCGGCTTCCAGCCCGCGCGGCGCGGCGGCCCGCTGAAGGTCGTGTCGAGCGTCGGGCTCGGCGCGAAGGAAAGCGCGACGATCGTCGAGATCGGCGACACCTGGCTCGTGCTCGGCGTCGCGCCGGGCAACGTGCGATTGCTGCATACGCTGCCGGCCGGTTCGATGGCCACCACCGCGACCGCGGGGTCGGCTCCGGCCGACGCGTCCGCCGGCGGCCATGCGCCCGACGCCGGCCTGCCCGGCACGTTCGGCTCGCGGTTTCGCGACGCGCTCGCGGGCGAAGCCGCGAAACGCCTCGGGCGTGGCAAGGACCGTTGACATGGCGCCGCGCCCTCTTCCAGTCTCCGCATTCCGATGAAACACGCATTCCTGCGTCGCGCGGCGCGCGTCGCGCCCGTGCTGATCCTCTGTCTCGCCCCTGCGCTCGCGTATGCGCAGGCGAGCGGCCTGCCCGCGTTCAACGCGAGCCCGGGGCCGCACGGCGGCACCACCTATTCGCTGAGCGTGCAGACGATGCTGCTGCTCACGATGCTGTCGTTCCTGCCGGCGATGCTGCTGATGATGACGAGCTTCACGCGCATCATCATCGTGCTGTCGCTGCTGCGCCAGGCGCTCGGCACCGCGACGACGCCGCCGAACCAGGTGCTCGTCGGCCTCGCGATGTTCCTCACCTTCTTCGTGATGTCGCCGGTGCTCGACCGCGCGTACAACGACGGCTACAAGCCGTTCTCCGACGGCTCGATGCCGATGGAGCAGGCCGTGCAGCGCGGCGTCGCGCCGTTCAAGACCTTCATGCTGAAGCAGACCCGCGAGACCGACCTCGCGCTGTTCGCGAAGATCTCGAAGGCCGCGCCGATGCAGGGCCCCGACGACGTGCCGCTGTCGCTGCTGGTGCCCGCGTTCGTCACGAGCGAGCTGAAGACCGGTTTCCAGATCGGCTTCACGGTGTTCATCCCGTTCCTGATCATCGACATGGTCGTCGCGAGCGTGCTGATGTCGATGGGGATGATGATGGTGTCGCCGTCCACCGTGTCGCTGCCGTTCAAGCTGATGCTGTTCGTGCTGGTCGACGGCTGGCAGCTGCTGATCGGCTCGCTTGCGCAGAGCTTCACGTAAGCCGCGGAGGAATCACGCGATGACGCCCGAACAAGTGATGACGCTCGCGCACCAGGCGATGATGGTCGGCCTGCTGCTCGCGGCCCCGCTGCTGCTGGTCGCGCTCGCGGTCGGCCTCGTCGTGAGCCTGTTCCAGGCCGCGACGCAGATCAACGAAGCGACGTTGTCGTTCATCCCGAAGCTGCTCGCGGTCGCCGCGACGCTCGTGATCGCCGGCCCGTGGATGCTGACGACGATGCTCGACTACCTGCGGCAGACGCTGCTGCACGTCGCGACGCTCGGCGTCGGCTGAGCCGCGCGCCCGGCAGCCCCGTTCCGCGACGATGTTCTCGGTTACCTACGCGCAGCTCAACGGCTGGCTCACGGCGTTCCTGTGGCCGTTCGTGCGGATGCTCGCGCTCGTCGCGACGGCGCCCGTCGTCGGCCACGCGGCAGTGCCGGTGCGCGTGAAGATCGGCCTGGCCGCGTTCATGGCGCTGGTCGTCGCGCCGACGCTCGGCGCGATGCCGGACGTCACCGTGTTCTCCGCGCCGGGCATCTGGATCCTCGTCACGCAATTCCTGATCGGCGTCGCGATGGGCTTCACGATGCAGCTCGTGTTCGCGGCCGTCGAGGCGGCCGGCGACTTCATCGGGCTGTCGATGGGCCTCGGCTTCGCGACCTTCTTCGATCCGCACACGAGCGGCGCGACACCCGTGATGGGCCGTTTCCTGAACGCGGTCGCGATGCTCGCGTTCCTCGCGGTGGACGGCCACCTGCAGATGTTCGCGGCGCTCGCCGCGTCGTTCCAGTCGCTGCCGGTGTCGGGCGACCTGCTGCACGCGCCGGGCTGGCGCACGCTCGCCACCTTCGGCGCGGTCGTGTTCGAGATGGGGCTGCTGCTCGCGCTGCCGGTGGTCGCGGCGCTGCTGATCGCGAACCTCGCGCTCGGCATCCTGAACCGCGCGGCGCCGCAGATCGGCGTGTTCCAGGTCGGCTTTCCGGTGACGATGCTCGTCGGGCTGTTGCTCGTGCAACTGATGGTGCCGAACCTGGTGCCGTTCGTGTCGCACCTGTTCGACATGGGGCTCGATGCGATGGGGCGGGTGTTGCTCGGCTGGCGCTAGACGCCCCGCGGTCCCCTGTCGACCCGCTTCGGCGCCGGTCGCCCCCATTCCGCCCCCGTTGCTGGAAAACCCCTAAACGAACCGCCGACCCGCGAAAGGTTGCGGAAGGTTTCGCCTCCCTATACTCGTGATGACGATGCAGCAAGCATCGCGCCATACGAATACAACGAAGGAGACGACCCCGATGCGACCCATCCTGCGCACCCTCGCCGTTGCAGCCAGCCTGAGCTGCGCGCTCGCCGCTCATCCCGCGTTCGCCGACGACGGCGGCAAGATCACGATCATGGTCGGCGGGATCGCGAAGCTGATCTACCTGCCCGCGCGGCTCACGCAGGAGCTCGGCAACTTCAAGGCCGAAGGGCTCGACGTCGAACTGCTGTCGCAGCCGGCCGGCGTCGACGCCGAGAACGAGCTGCTCGCGGGCGCCGTGCAAGGCGTCGTCGGCTTCTACGATCACACCATCGACCTGCAGAGCAAGGGCAAGGACGTGAAGGCGATCGCCGTGTTCGGCCAGGTGCCGGGCGAAGTCGAGATGGTCTCGACCAAGGCCGCGCCGACCTTCAAGTCGATGGCCGACGCGAAGGGCAAGACGCTCGGCGTGACGGGCCTCGGCTCGTCGACGAGCTTCCTCACCCAATACCTTGCGCTGCAGCACGGCGTGCCGTCGACGCAGTACACGATGCTGCCGGTCGGCGCCGACGCGAGCTTCATCGCCGCGATCAAGCAGGGCCGCATCGACGCCGGGATGACGACCGAGCCGACGGTGTCCGCGCTCGAGAAGATGGGCGACGCGAAGGTGCTGGTCGACCTGCGCACGCTGGACGGCACGCGCGCCGCGCTCGGCGGCACCTACCCGGCCGCGAGCCTGTACGTGCAGTCGGCGTGGGCCGATGCGCACAAGGCGGAGGCGACCAAGCTCGCGCACGCGTTCGCGAAGACGATGCAGTTCATCCACACGCACAGCGCCGAGGAAATCGCCGCGAAGATGCCGGCCGACTACCAGAAGGACAAGGCGCTGTACGTGGCCGCGCTGAAGGCGTCGCTGCCGATGTACACGGCCGACGGCAAGATGCCGGCCGACGGTCCGGCGACCGTGCTGAAGGTGCTGTCGGCGTTCAATCCGTCGGTGAAGGGCAAGCACATCGACCTGGCGCGCACCTATACGAACGATTTCGTGAACGCAAAGTAAGCCGCGACGCCGGCGGCGGCGATCCCGCCGCCGCGCGTTCCCCGTTCCGGCCCGGTTGACCGGCCCGGCGCCGCCACTGCGACGCCCTCCTCACCCGCAGGATCAATGCGATGAATCAGGCAGTCTCCCCGAGCACACCGGCGATCGAGTTTCGCAATGTGTCGTGCCGCTTCATTTCGCCGGAAGGCAAGGCCACCGTCGCGTTGCGCGACTTCAGCATGAGCGTCGCGCGCGGCGAATTCATCGCGATCGTCGGCCCGACCGGCTGCGGCAAGTCGACCACGCTGAACCTGATCACCGGGCTGCTCAAGCCCGTGTCGGGCGAAGTCCGCGTGATGGGCCGCCCGGTCGACGGGATCGACCCGCGCATCGGCTTCGTGTTCCAGGCCGACGCCGTGTTCCCGTGGCGCAACGTGATCGACAACGTCGCGGCCGGCCCGCTGTTTCGCGGCCGCTCGAAGGACGTCGCGTACGCGCAGGCCGAGGAGTGGATCCGCAAGGTCGGCCTCGACAAGTTCACCAAACACTACCCGCACCAGCTCTCCGGCGGGATGAGAAAGCGCGTCGCGCTCGCGCAGACCTTCATCAACCAGCCGGAGATCCTGCTGATGGACGAGCCGTTCTCCGCGCTCGACATGCAGACCCGCACGCTGATGCAGGACGAGCTGCTGCAGCTGTGGTCCGCGAACAAGGGGTCGGTCGTGTTCGTCACGCACGATCTCGAGGAAGCGATCGCGCTCGCCGACCGCGTGTTCGTGCTGACCGCCCGCCCCGCGACGCTCAAGCGCGTGTATGAAATCGACCTGCCGCGCCCGCGCGTCATGTCGGAAGTGCGCTACGACGCACGCTTCATCGAAATTTCCAAGGACATCTGGCACGACCTGCGCGAAGAAGTGCAGATCGGCTGACGCATACGCCGCACGACAAGCACCGGCAAGAAACAGCAAGGACAGGAGCATGACCGACATGACGCTTCCCACCACCGCCCTTCCGGCGACCACGCTCGAGGACGACGAGCGCGCCGCGCAACGCCGGCTGCGCCGCCGGCGCACGCTGATCGTCACGCTGCGGATCGCCGTACTCGTGATCGTGCTGGGCGGGTGGGAACTCGCCGCCCGGCTGAAATGGATCGATCCGTTCTTCTTCTCGATGCCGTCGCTGATCTTCGCGCAGATCCAGGACTGGTTCGTGAACGGCACGTCGCAGGGTCCGCTGCTCACGCAGGTGTGGGTCACGCTCGAGGAAACCACGATCGGCTTCCTGATCGGCTCGGTGGCCGGCGTGATCTGCGGGATCGTGCTCGGCCGCAACAAGCTGATGGCCGACGTGTTCGGCCTGTACATCCAGATCGCAAACTCGATTCCGCGCGTCGTGCTCGGCTCGGTGTTCGTGATCGCGCTCGGCCTCGGGATGGCGTCGAAGATCGCGCTGGCCGTCGTGATGGTGTTCTTCGTCGTGTTCGGCAACGCGTTCCAGGGCGTGCGCGAAGCGGATCGCTACCTGATCGCGAACGCGCAGATCCTCGGCGCGTCGCGCCGGCAGATCACCACGTCGGTCGTGATCCCGTCCGCGCTCTCCTGGATTCTCGCGAGCCTGCACGTGAGCTTCGGCTTCGCGCTGGTCGGTGCGGTGGTCGGCGAATTCCTGGGTTCCAAGCAAGGGATCGGGCTGTTAATCTCCACCGCCCAGGGCGCGTTCAACGCGAGCGGCGTGTTCGCGGCGATGATCGTGCTGGCCGTGGTCGCGCTGGCCGCCGACTACCTGCTGACGCGGATCGAGAAGCGGCTGCTGAAGTGGCGCCCCGCGGCGTTCTGAACGCCGCCCGCCGGCGCTTGACATGACACCCCGACCGCGCCGGCGACCCCGGCGCGGTTCGGCATTTCCGGGAAGGAGCGCAACAGGATGGCGCACAGCCTGCGCGGACGACTGCTGTGGTGGCTGCTGCTGCCGCTCGCGGTGTTCGTGCTGATCGCCGGCGCGATGTCGTACGACACCGCGCGGACCACGGCCGCGCTCGTGCAGGACAGCGCGCTCGTCGCGTCCGCGCGCACGATCGGCGAGGACGTCGAATGGCGCAACGGCCGGCCGGCGGCCGATGTGCCGCCTGCCGCGCTGGAGATCTTCGAATCGCCGTCGGGCGACTCGGTGTTCTACAAGGTGATCGACGGCCACGACCGCCTGCTCGCCGGCAATCCGGCGCTCGACCTGCCCGCGCAGCACGGCATCGAGCCGACGCTGTACGACACGTCGCTCGACGGCGTGCCGCTGCGCGCGGTGGCCTACGACCGCCAGCTGTACGACGAGGGGCAGGTCGAGACGGTCACCGTGGTCGTCGCGAAAACGACGCGTTCGTACGGCGCGATGGTCGCGACGATCTGGCGGCCGCAGCTCGTGCGCCTGTCGCTGATGCTGGTGCTCGCGGTGGTGCTCGTCTATCTCGGCCTCACCTTCGAGCTGCGCCCGCTGATGAAGCTGAAGGACGACGTGGCCGACCGCGGGCCGATGGAACTCGAGCCGATCCGCCCGGAGCGGCTGCAATACGAACTGCGGCCGATCGTCGACGCGATCAACCAGTGCATCGCGCGCCTGAACACGCACACGGCCACGCAGCGCCGCTTCATCGCGGATGCCGCGCACCAGCTGCGCACGCCGATCGCGGTGCTCGACACGCAGATCCAGTACGCGCAGCAGCGCGGCAACGACGATCGTGAACTCGCGTCGGTGCTCGACAGCATGCAGCGCAGCAGCCGCAAGATGGCCGACGTGACCGACAAGCTGCTGCTGCTCGCGCACGCGGAAGCGACGCCGTCGACGCTCCTGACCCAGCGCGTCGACCTGGCCGCGGTGGTGTCGAGCGTGCTGGAGGAGACGATCGTGCTCGCGCAGCGGCGCGACATCGACCTCGGCGCGGATCTCGGCGAGCGGCTCGACGTCGCGGGCAGCGACAGCCTGCTCACCGCGCTGGTGATGAACCTCGTCGACAACGCGGTGCGCTACACCCAGCCGGGCGGCTGCGTGACGGTCTGCGCGCGGCGCGACGGCGAGGCGATCGTGCTCGACGTGGTCGACGACGGCCCCGGCATCCCGGCCGAAGCGCGACCGCACGTATTCAAGCGGTTCTACCGCGTGTCGGCCGACACCGACGGCTCGGGCCTCGGGCTCGCGATCGTCCGCGAAATTGCGCAGGCGCACGGCGGCAGCGTGTCGCTCGCGCCGGGGCCCGGCAATCGCGGTGTCGTCGTGACCGTGCGGTTGCCCGCTTTCGATTGAAGAGAACGCCGTCATGAAACTTTTGCTGGTCGAAGACAACGCCGAGCTCGCGCACTGGATCGTGAACCTGCTGCGCGGCGAGGATTTCGCGGTCGACTGCGTCGGCGACGGCGAACGGGCCGACACGGTGCTCAAGACCGAACGCTACGACGCGGTGCTGCTCGACATGCGCCTGCCCGGCATCAGCGGCAAGGAAGTGCTCGCACGGCTGCGGCGCCGCAATGACAACGTGCCGGTGCTGATGCTGACCGCGCACGGCTCGGTCGACGACAAGGTCGACTGCTTCGGCGCGGGCGCCGACGATTACGTCGTGAAGCCGTTCGAGTCGCGCGAGCTGGTGGCGCGCATCCGTGCGCTGATCCGCCGGCAGGCCGGCGTCGGCACGACCCAGCTCGTGTGCGGCGACCTCGTCTATGCGTTCGGCACGCGCGAATTCCGCTATGGCGACGCGGTGCTCGCGCTGCGCCGCCGCGAGCACGCGATCCTCGAAACGCTGATGTTGCAGCAGAACAAGACGGTGTCGAAGGCGCGACTGATGGACAGCGTGTTCGCGCTCGACGACGAGCCCAGCGCCGACGCGATCGACATCTACATCCACCGGCTGCGCAAGCATCTCGCCGGCAGCACGGCCGAGATCATCACGCTGCGCGGGCTCGGCTACATCCTGCGCATGAAGAGCGCGCACGATTGACGCGGCGCGCTTCCCGCCTTCCGCACATCAATTCGTAGCGCGAATCATCGTCGAAGCCTGCCCGACGTCCGGCAGAACCGCTTCCGCTCGCGTGCCCGATCCGTGATGGCTGCGCGTTCGGTGTTTTCACCGATCCGATTCTTTCCGCCGGGAAAGCGCCGTGAAGGATTGCCCCCTCTACGATGCTATGCGTCGGCCCGCTCGCTGTGGCCGGCAAGAGTCGGCATACATTACGTACTGCCAACGACCGGATTTCAATGCGGCAGCTCGGAGGAGACGATCTTGAAACGAAAAACCCTTGCCCTTTCCATCGCGGCGGCGGGCCTGTGCGCCGGCCACGCGCATGCGCAGTCGAGCGTGCAGCTCTACGGCCTGATGGACCTGAGCTTTCCGACCTACCGGACCCATGCCGATGCGAACGGCAAGCACGTGATCGGGATGGGCAACGAAGGCGAACCGTGGTTCAGCGGCAGCCGCTGGGGCCTGAAAGGCGCCGAAGACATCGGCGGCGGCACGAAGATCATCTTCCGCCTGGAAAGCGAATTCGTGGTCGCGAACGGCCAGATGGAAGACGAAGGCCAGATCTTCGACCGTGACGCGTGGGTCGGCGTCGAGGACGAGCGCTTCGGCAAGCTGACGGCCGGCTTCCAGAACACGATCGCGCGCGATGCGGCGACGATCTACGGCGACGCGTACGGCTCCGCGAAGCTGTCGACCGAGGAAGGCGGCTGGACCAACTCGAACAACTTCAAGCAGATGATCTTCTACGCGGCCGGCCCGACCGGCACGCGCTACAACAACGGCGTCGCGTGGAAGAAGCTGTTCAGCAACGGCATCTTCGCGAGCGCCGGCTACCAGTTCAGCAACTCGACGTCGTTCGCGACCGGCTCCGCGTACCAGGCCGCGCTCGGCTACAACGGCGGGCCGTTCGCCGTGTCGGGCTTCTACAACCACGTGAACCACAACGGCTTCCGGAACCAGACGTTCTCGGTCGGCGGCAACTACACGTTCGACATCGTGCGCCTGAATGCCGGCTACTTCCGCTACAACGGCGACCAGGGCCCGCTCGGCCAGCGCCACGACGATTCGTGGACGGTGTCGATGAAGATCGCGCCGAAGGGCGCGCTCGACTACGAGCTCGGCTACCAGCAGATGCGCATCAAGAACGCCGCGAACAACGCGGACGGCTTCACGCCGAACGCCAACCTCGGCGCGTTCAGCCTGACCAACGGCGTCGCCAACGGTTTCAAGGAGACGATCTACGGGTCGGTGTTCTATCACCTGAGCAAGCGCACCGAGGTGTACCTGGCCGGCGACTACATGAAGCTGCACGGCGGCTACACGGTGTCGTCGACGTTCGGCGCGAAGAACCAGCTCGAACTGACGTCGGGCATCCGCACGCGCTTCTGACCCGAGGCGGTCATCCGGGCGGGGCCCGCCGGGCCCTGCCGCACCCTTCTTCCGGGATTCTCCATGCGGGCACGCCGGCGCTTGCGCCGACCGTGCCCTTTTTTTCGTCCTGTTTCAGCCTTTGAGCGGCGCCGTCGCGCGCCCGCCGGCCGCCCCGCGCGACAACCGGCCCGAACCCGCTCGCGGCCCGTCCGGCGGGCGATCGCGGCCGATGCGCACGCGCCCGGCCCACATCGGCGCTTGACCTGCGCCGACCGACTCGCTAGCGTTTCGGGTTTGCCCGGGCGGCCGTTGCCGCCGGTGCCGTGAGCGCGCCCGACGTCCTGGCGCGCGCGGCCGGGTTCCGATGGAAAAGACGATGCAGAAACTCGATGCGGCCAGCCCGCAGGCGATGTCGACGGATTTCACCGCCGACAACGTCGCGCGCCTGAAGGCGCTGTTCCCCGAACTCGTGACCGAAGGCCCGCACGGCGCGTCGGTCGACGTCGACGTGCTGAAGGCGCTGGTCGGCGAGCGCACGGTCGGCGACGCCGACGAGCGCTACGGCTTCCACTGGCACGGCAAGCGCGCCGCGCGCCAGGCCGCGCTCACGCCGTCGACGGGCACGCTGCGGCCCTGCCCCGACGACAGCGTCGCGTGGGACGACACGCGCCATCTGGTGATCGAGGGCGACAACCTCGACGTGATGAAGCTGCTGCACAAGAGCTACGCCGGCAAGGTGAAGCTCGTCTACATCGATCCGCCGTACAACACCGGCAGCGATTTCGTCTATCCGGACGACTTCAGCGACAGCATCCGCCACTACCTGGCGATGACGGGCCAGACCGAAGCCGGCGTGAAGCGCAGCACCAACACCGAGGCGAACGGCCGGTTCCACACCGACTGGCTGAACATGATGTATCCGCGCCTGAAGCTCGCGCACGCGCTGCTGTCCGACGAAGGGCTGATCGCGGTGCACATCGACGAGCACGAAGTGCATGCGCTGGTGCTGATGCTGCGCGAGATCTTCGGCGAGGAAAACGAGCTCGGCGTGGCCGTGTGGGACAAGCGCAACCCGAAGGGCGACGCGCGCGGCGTCGCGTACCAGCACGAATCGCTGGTGCTGTTCGCGCGCAACGCCGAGACGCTGCTCGAACGGGCGCCGCTCAAGCGCCCGAAGCGCAACGCGCAGCGCATGCTCGACGCCGCGCACGACGCGGTGTACCGCAGCGGCAACCCGAAGGACGCGCAGAAGGCGTACCGCGCGTGGATGAAGGCGCAGACCAACCTGTCCGGCGGCGAGGTGATGTACGACCGGCTGTCGGCGGAAGGCCGCGTGTACCGCCTCGTGTCGATGGCCTGGCCGAACAAGAAGAAGGCGCCCGAAGAATATTTCACGCCGCTGATCCACCCGGTCACCGGCAAGCCGTGCGCGATGCCGGCGCGCGGCTGGCGCAACCCGCCGGCGACGATGCAGGCGCTGCTCGAACGCGGCCAGATCGAATTCGGCCCGGATGAAACCACGCAGCCGCAGCGGATCTACTACCTCGACGAGAACATGTACGAGAACGTGCCGTCGGTGCTGCCGTTCGCCGGCTCCGACGACGCGCTGCTGAAGACGCTCGGCATTCCGTTCGACCTGCCGAAGCCGGTCGACTTCGCGGCGGCCGTGATCGGCTGGTGCACGCGCGGCGACGACATCGTGCTCGACTGCTTCGCCGGCTCCGGCTCGACCGGCCACGCTGTCATGCAGGTGAACGCGACCGACGGCGGCGCGCGCCGCTACATCCTCGTGCAGCTGCCCGAGGCGCTCGACCGCCGCGACAAGACGCAGACGGCCGCCGCCGATTTCTGCGCGAAGCTGAAAAAACCGCTGACGCTCGCCGAAATCACGAAGGAACGCCTGCGCCGCGCCGCGCAGCAGGTCGCGCGCGACTATCCGGAAAGCTATGGCGACCTCGGCTTTCGCGTGTACCGGCTCGACACGACCAACGTGATCGAGTGGGACCCGCGCCGCGACGACTTCGACCATGCGCTCTTCGCGTCCGTCGAACACGTGAAGACCGGCCGCACCGAGGACGACCTGCTCGCCGAGCTGACGCTCAAGCTCGGCCTCGACCTGTGCACGCCGGTCGAGCATCACCAGGTGGCCGGCAAGACGGTGCACCTGATCGGGCGCGCGATCGTCGCGTGCTTCGATGCGCGCCTGTCGCGCGACGACGCGGGCCCGCTCGCCGACGGCATCGTCGACCTGCTCGACGCCACCGGCGCGTCGCGCGACGTCACGTGCCTGTTCCGCGACAGCGGCTTCGTCGACGACGTCGCGAAGCTCAATCTCGCCGCGCTGCTCGAACAGCACGGCGTGAAGCGCGTGCGGAGCCTGTGATGCGGCTGCATTTCGAAGCGGATCTCGACTACCAGCGCGAGGCGATCGACGCCGTCTGCGACCTGTTTCGCGGCCAGGAATCGTATCGCGGCGACTTCAGCGTGCTCGCGAACGCCGCGCCCGGCACGACGGCCGCCGCGCAAGGCTCGCTCGGCTTCGCGGTGTCGGAGCAAGGCGTCGGCAACCGGCTGTCGCTGACCGACGACGCGCTCGCGCGCAATCTCGCCGACGTGCAGCTGCGCGGCGGGCTGCCGCCGTCCGGCCTGCCCGGCTCGCGCGACTTCACCGTCGAGATGGAGACCGGCACCGGCAAGACCTACGTGTACCTGCGCACGATCTTCGAGCTGAACCGCCGCTACGGCTTCACGAAATTCGTGATCGTCGTGCCGTCGATCGCGATCAAGGAAGGCGTGCACAAGACGCTCGCGATCACCGAGGATCACTTCCGCGCGCTGTACGCGGGCGTGCCGTACGACTACTTCCTGTACGACTCCGCGAAGCTCGGCCAGGTGCGCCACTTCGCGGCGAGCGCGGCGATCCAGATCATGGTGATGACGGTCGCCGCGATCAACAAGAAAGAGATCAACAACCTCTACAAGGACAGCGAGAAGACCGGCGGCGAGAAGCCGATCGACCTGATCCGCGCGACGCGACCGATCGTGATCGTCGACGAGCCGCAAAGCGTCGACGGCGGCCTCGAAGGGCGCGGGCGCGAAGCGCTCGCCGCGATGGCGCCGCTCTGCACGCTGCGCTATTCGGCCACCCACGTCGACCGTCACCACATGGTGTACCGGCTCGATGCGGTGGACGCGTACGAGCGCAAGCTCGTCAAGCAGATCGAGATCGCGTCGGCGATCGTCGAGGATGCGCACAACAAGCCGTACGTGCGGCTCGTCGGCGTGTCGAACCGGCGCGGCGCGATCAGCGCGCGCGTCGAACTCGACGTCGCGACGGCGGCCGGCGTGAAGCGCCAGATCGTGTCGGCCACCGACGGCGACGATCTCGAGCGCCTGACCAAGCGCGCGCTGTATGCGGGGCTGCGGATCGGCGAGGTGCATGCGGTCAAGGGCGCCGAATACGTCGAGCTGCGCCATCCGGAAGGCGAGGCGTTCCTGTCGCTCGGCGAGGCGTTCGGCGACATCGACACGCTCGCCGTGCAGCGCGAGATGATCCGCCGCACGATCCGCGAGCATCTCGACAAGGAGCTGCGTCTGGCCGAACGCGGCGTGAAGGTGCTGTCGCTGTTCTTCGTCGACTCGGTCGAGCGCTATCGCCGCTACGACGAGAACGGCATGCCCGTGAAGGGCGACTACGCGCTGATCTTCGAAGAGGAATATGCGCGCGCGGCCCGCGTACCGGCCTACCGTGCGCTGTTCGACGGCGTCGACATCGCCCTCGAGGTCGAGCGTGCGCACAACGGCTACTTCTCGATCGACCGCAAGGGCGGCTGGACCGACACGAGCGAAAGCAGCGCGGCGGCCCGCGAGAACGCGGAGCGCGCATACGGCCTGATCATGCGCGAGAAGGAAGCGCTGCTGTCGTTCGACACGCCGCTGAAGTTCATCTTCTCGCACTCGGCGCTGAAGGAAGGCTGGGACAACCCGAACGTGTTCCAGATCTGCACGCTGCGCGACATCCAGACCGAACGCGAGCGCCGCCAGACGCTCGGCCGCGGGCTGCGCCTCGCGGTCGACCAGGACGGCGAACGCGTGCGCGATCCGGGCGTGAACACGCTCACCGTGATCGCGACCGAGCGCTACGAGTCGTTCGCGGAAAATCTCCAGAAGGAAATCGAGGCCGATACGGGCATCCGCTTCGGGATCGTCGAGCAACACCAGTTCGCGGCGCTGCCGGTGCAGGAAGACGACGGCCCCGCGCATGCGCTCGGCATCGAGCTGTCGCGCGTGCTGTGGAACCATCTGCACGAGCAGGGCTACGTCGACGCGCAGGGCAAGGTGCTCGACCGGCTGAAGGATGCGCTGCGCCAGAGCGCGCTCGTGCTGCCGGACGCGTTCGAGCGGCTGCGCGCGCCGATCGTCGCGACGCTGCGCAAGCTGTCGGGCCGCTTCGCGGTGCGCAACGCCGACGAGCGCCGCGCGATCGCGTTGCGGCGCGATGCGTCGGGCAAGGCCGTCGTGTTCGGCGAGGATTTCCGCGCGCTGTGGGATCGCATTCGCCATCGCACCGTGTACCGCGTCGAGTTCGACAACGCGAAGCTGGTGCGCGACTGCACGGCCGCGTTGCGCGACGCGCCGGACATCGCACGGGCGCGGCTGCAGTGGCGCAAGGCCGAGATCGACATCGGCAAGGCCGGCATCGAGGCGATCGAGGTGGCCGGCGCCGGCACCGTGCTGCTCGACGAAGGCGAATTGCCGCTGCCCGACCTGCTCACCGAGCTGCAGGACCGCACGCAGCTCACGCGTCGCTCGCTCGCGACGATCCTCGCGGACAGCGGCCGGCTCGACGATTTCCGCGTGAATCCGCAGCAGTTCATCGCGGTCGCGGCCGATGCGATCAACCGCTGCAAGCGGCTCGCGCTCGTCGCGGGCATCGCGTACCGCAAGCTCGGCGAGCGCCACGTGCATGCGCTCGAATCGTTCGAGAGCGAGGCGCTGACCGGCTACCTGCGCAACCTGCGGCTGGACGCGCGCAAGTCGATCCACGAAGCGGTGGTGTGCGAGACGGACGCGGAGCGCGCGTTCGCCGATGCGCTCGAAGCGCACGACGGCGTGAAGCTGTACGCGAAGCTGCCTGCATGGTTCCGCGTGCAGACGCCGCTCGGCAGCTATCACCCGGACTGGGCCGTGCTCGCGGAACAGGATGGCGGCGAGCGGCTGTACTTCGTCGTCGATACGCCGAATGCCGACGGCCACGTGCCGAGCGAGCACGAGCGCGCGAAGCTCGCATGCGGCGAAGCGCATTTCCGCGCGCTGGTCGACGGCGACGGCGCGGCGCGCTTCGTGCGCGTCGGGCGGGCGGATGCGTTGTTCGAATCGGCCTCCGGTGCGCCGCCGGCGGGCGGCGAGCGGTAAGACGAAGGGCGGCGACGAGCCGCCCTTTTTTTCGGCGTGGCTCGGCTTTTATCGATCGTGCCGGGTGCCCGCGTGTCGCCTGTTGCTCCGGCCGGTTTTCATCCTGTCATTCGCGTGAAAGCAATCCGTATTCTCGCGGGCGGGCGCGGCGGTTACGGCTGGTTGCAAATCGGGTCGGCACGATGTTTCCGGTCGCCAGCCACGTTGCGTTTTCACCATGAAAAAAGGGCGCCGAAGCGCCCTTCTCCTGCATTCGCTGGCCGTGCTTACAGCGTGCGGCCGAATGCGTTGCGATGCGAATGATGCGTGGACGTCGACGCATGGGCGGTATGGCCATGCGCGTGCGAGTGACCGCGGCCCGGCTGCGTGCCGGCGCGATCGGCGATCGTGTCGGAACGGTCGGCCGCGCGCGCGAGGCCCTTGTCGCGGTCGCCCGCGTGCATGCCGTTCGAGTTGCTCAGCGCCTGGCCGCTCATGTGGCCGCCGGACATGCCGCCCGCATTGCCGCCCGAGCCGCCTGCGCCATGACCGCCGCCGTTGCCCCCGCCACCGCCATTGCCGCCGGCCGCCGCATGCGCGGACACTGAGCCGAGCGCGAGCAGCGCGGCCGTCAGGACGGACAGATATCGTTGCTGTTTCATCTGGTGCTCCCTGGAGCGCGTTTGTGTGACTGCATTTTATGAACGCGCGACATTCGCGCCACACGACGTTGTAAATGATCGTAACGACGCGTGCGGCACGCATTCGTCGTATCAATTCGGTATGCGCATGAACGCCGGAACGAAGCACCGGAGCGACGCCACGGCATCGCCCCGGTAACGAGGTCGCTTACTGCGCCGGCTGCATGCCCTGCACGGCGGCCTTGTGCTGCGCGGCCTGCTCTTGCGCCTGCTTCTTCGCCATGTGATGGCCGACGATACAGCCGCCGACCGCGCCAACCACCGCGTGGTGTCCCGCGTAGTGGCCGGCCACCCCGCCGACCACCGCGCCCTTCATGCAGCCCGCCGCGTGCGCGCTGCCGATCGTTGCGAGCGCAACGACTGCGGCGGTTGCATACCGTCCGATGTACCGGATGGGATTCATGTGATCACTCTCCTCAGGTCGTCGTGATCAGTGCGCTCGTGAGCCGGTCGCGCTCAGTCCCAACGGCCGCGCCAGCCGCCACCGTCACGCCAGGCGCGCTCGCGCCACTCGTGCTCGCGCCATTCACGGCGGCGCCACTCGTGTTCACGCCACTGACGCGCACGCCAGTCGTCATCGCGATAGCCGACCGGCGCGTACATCACCGGCGGAGGCGGCGCCACATAGACAGGCGCCGGCGCCGTGTAGACGCCCGGCACGCCGATGCCGACCGACAGGTCGACGTGGGCCGACGCGACGCCCGAGGCTGCCAGCGCCGCTACACCGAGAACTGCACCGAGAATAAGTTTCTTGCTCATTTCGCGACTCCCTGCACGTGTCGTGCGTCATGTGACTACGGTTCGGAGTCTAGGCACCGGACGCTGACACAGGTGAAACGGGTATGCGAGACAGGTAACGGACGTTTACGGGTACCCGCAAAGCCTGATGGAGCAAGGAAAAGGCGGTATTCCACACACCGTTGCAGCGACGCACCGGGTCGGTAAAAAGGGGTTTTTCGGCACGAAACCGGCGATCGGATCGCACTTGCCGGTGTGCATGGCGAGCGAACCGTCCTCGCCTTCGCGGCGCGGGCGGTTCGCGGCAACGCACGTTACGCGCGGATATCGTCGACGCTGCGCAGCCAGTGGACGCTGAACAGGTTGTCCGCGTCGGTCCACACGGTATCGGGTTCGAACCCGGCGCGGCGCGCGATCGCATGAAAGCCGTCGATCGTGAACTTGTGCGAGTTCTCCGTATGGATGCGTTCGCCAGCTTCGAAACGGAACACGTGGCCGCGCACGTGCACGGTCTGCGCGACGTCGCTGACCAGATGCATCTCGATGCGCTGCCGCCCGCGATCGTAGAACGCGCAGTGCGAGAACGCGTCGACGTCGAAGTCCGCGCCGAGCTCCGCGTTCGCGCGCACCAGCAGGTTCAGGTTGAACTGCGCGGTCACGCCCTGCGCGTCGTTGTACGCGTGATGCAGCGTGCGTTCGTCCTTCACGAGATCCGCGCCGACCAGCAGGCCGCCGCCGCGCAGCAGCCGCGCCGCGTCGCGCAGGAACGTGTCGGCCTCTTCCGGCGAGAAGTTGCCGATCGTCGAGCCGGGAAAGAAACCGATGCGCCGCCGCGGCGTCTCGGTCAGCGCGGCCAGTTGCTCGGCCTTCGTGTAGTCGGCCGCGAGCGGCGCGACGTCGAGCCACGGATAGGCCGCCCGCAGCCGCGCGGCCGCGCCGTGCAGGTAATCGGCGGAGATGTCGACCGGCACGTAGCGCGCCGGTGCGTTCGCATAGTTGTCCGCGAATGCGTCGAGCAGCACGCGGATCTTCTCGAGCGAACCCGCGCCGAATTCGACGATGTCCGCATGCGGGCCGACGCGCCGCACGATCTCGGCCGCGCGATCGCGCAGGATGCCGAGCTCGGTGCGCGTCGGGTAGTACTCGGGCAGTTCGCAAATGCGGTCGAACAGCGCGGAGCCGGCCGCATCGTAGAAGTATTTCGGCGGGATGCTGCGCGGCGTGCGCGACAGTCCGTCGATCAGGTCGCGCTCGAACGCGCTCGGCCGCGAATCGCGGGCGGGTTGCAGGCCACCGCTCGTGGCCGTCAGGTCAGACGTCTCGCGCAAGTCGCACTCCCGTGAATTGCCAGCGTGCCGCCGGCGGAAAGAAATTGCGGTACGTCGGCCGTTCGTGTCCGGGTGGCGTCGCGATGCTGCTGCCGCGCAGGACCTGCTGGCCGACCATGAACTTGCCGTTGTATTCGGCCGCGACCCCGGCGAGCGGCCGAAAGCCCGGATACGGCTCGTAGGACGACCGCGTCCACTGCCACACGTGGCCGAGCATCTGCCGGATGCCGTCGGCCGCGAACGCGGTTTCCCATTCGAATTCGGTCGGCAGCCGCGCGCCGGCCCATTCCGCATACGCGGCCGCTTCGTAGAAGCTCACGTGGCACACCGGCGCGTCGGGTGCGAGCGGCTCGACGCCGTGCAGGCCGAAGGTGCGCCGCACGCGCGTGGCGGCCGCATCGTCGTCGTCCGGCATCCAGTACGCGGGGCCTTGCCACCCTTCCCGCTGCACCGTGGCCCAGCCGTCGGACAGCCAGAATTCGGGGCGCGTATAGCCGCCATCGGCAACGAACGCCGCGAATTCCGCGTTCGTCACGAGGCGATTCGCGATCTCGTACGGCCGCACGAGCGCGGTGTGACGCGGCCGTTCGTTGTCGAACGAGAACGCGTCGCCATCGTGGCCGATCTCGACGAGCCCGCCGGGCTGGGGCAGCCAGCGCAACGGGCCGGCGTCGCCCGCGGCGAGCGCGCATCCGGCTTCGTCGCCCGTGCGCGGCCGGAATGCCGGCCGCAACGGGTTGCACGAGAACGCATGGAGCATGTCGGTGACGATCAGTTCCTGATGCTGCTGCTCGTGATGCAGGCCGAGCACGAGCTCGGGGGCAATCGCGTCGAGCAGCGCCGCATCGGCGCCGGCCAGCGCGCGCAGCATCGCATCGTCGACGTATTGCCGATATGCATGCACCTCGTCGAGCGACGGACGCGTGAGCAGCCCGCGCTGCGGCCGCGGATGGCGCGGGCCGAGCGCTTCGTAATAGGAATTGAAGAGGAACTGGAATGCGTCGTCGAACGGCGCGTAGCCGGGCACGCGGCGCATCAGCACGACGGTTTCGAAGAACCAGGTCGTATGCGCGAGGTGCCATTTCGTCGGACTCGCGTCCGGCATCGACTGCACGGCCTGGTCTTCGGCGGACAGCGTCGCGGTCAGCGCGACGCTATGGGCGCGCACGTCCTGGTAACGGCGCTGAAGCTGGGATGCAAGAAGGCTCATCGGTTTACCGTCCACGTCGCGATTCGCTGCGTTGCGTTGCCGGAAAAGGGAAAGCCTTGCGCTCGAATGCGCGCGGCTGACGTGCGACCTGCTGCTGCGTCGTCGGGCAGCCGGCGCGCGCGCCGGGCCGCGGATGCGGCGTCACTTCATCTGCCCGTGCAGAACAGTATGGTCCAGAAATGTGAACGTCGCGAATCGGATTTCGGGTGAAACGAACAAGAAAGAAAAATGAAAGCATTCGTGATGTCGGCATCGCATGTGCAACGGACCGTCGGCGCCGGTCGCGACGGGGCTCGGCCGGCGGACGCAATACCCATGCCCGCGGCTGCGCACTCCTGACGCCCGGTGACAACCGCACGGCGGGCGTGAAAGGTCGATGGCGCGCGTTCGTCGGAAGCGTCGCGTCATGCGGACGCTTCGGCGGTCGATATCGCGTCCTTCGGCGCCCTGCTCAACGGCTCATCGGTCCTTCGCTTGCCGCTGCCCGCTTCGGCGGTCCAAAAAATTTTTTGCATCGATGTCACACACGCGGGGGGCTCGCTCGTCATATCAGCGGAACCCACACGAAAGGAGAAGGAACCATGACTGCGAAACTCAATCCGTTTGCCGCCGCCCCCGCGCTGATGAAGAGCTGGATGACCGTGTCGGTCGCCGCGGCCGGGAGCCTCGAGCCGACGCTGATCGAGCTGGTCAAGATCCGTGCATCGCAGATCAACGCGTGCGCGAACTGCCTTAACATGCACACCGTCGAGGCGCGCGAGCAAGGCGAGACCGAGCAGCGCATCTACCTGCTGTCCGCGTGGCGCGACGCGCCCTGCTACACCGACCGCGAGCGCGCGGCGCTCGGCTGGACCGACGCGCTCACCCGGCTGTCGGAGGGCCATGCGGCGCACGAAGCGGCCTACGCGGCGCTGAACGACCATTTCAGCGAGGAAGAACAGGTGAAACTCACGGTGATGATCAACGTGATCAACGGCTGGAACCGGCTCGCCGTCGGCTTCGGGCTGTGGGTCGACCCGGCCGATGCGAAGGCCGCCGCCGCGAAGATGGTGGCCTGATGCCGAGCCTCGACCCGGCCAGCGGCCGCGCCGAACAACAGGCCGACGCGGCGACGAGCTTCGACCCGCTGCGCCGCACGCTGATCCGCGTCGCGTACCGGATGCTCGGCTCCGTCGCGGATGCCGAGGACATGGTGCAGGAGGCGTTCATCCGCTGGATGAACGTCGACCGTACCGAGGTGCGCGTGCCCGAGGCGTTCCTGCGCCGCATGGTGATGCGCATGTGCGTCGACCAGCTGAAGTCCGCGCGACACCAGCGCGAGACCTATATCGGCCCGTGGCTGCCCGAGCCGGTCGTCGAGGAAGACGAACCGGACGACGTCACGCTGCCGCTGCTGCTCGCGCTCGAACGGCTCTCGCCGCTCGAACGCGCGGCGTTTCTGCTGCACGACGTGTTCGGCCTCGAATTCGACGAAGTGGCCACGACGATCCAGCGCGACCCGGCCGCGTGCCGGCAGCTCGCCGCGCGGGCCCGCACGCACGTGCGCGACGCGCGGCCGCGTTTTCATGTCGAGAAGCAGCGCGGGATCGAACTGGCCGAAGCGTTCTTCGCGGCGTCACGCAGCGGCGACATGCGTGCGCTCGGCGCGATGCTCGCCGAGGACGTGAGCCTGCATTCCGACGGTGGCGGCAAGCGCGCGGCGGCCGGCAAGCCGGTGTTCGGCTTCGAGCGCGTGATGCGGGTGCATGCGTATCTGGCCGAGCTGTTCGCGACGCATGCGTCGACGCTCGTGCGGGCCGGGTTCATCAACGGGCTGCCGGGCTTCGTCACGCGGGAAGCCGATGGCGAGCTGCAGACGACTGCGCTGGAGATCGACGACGGCAAGGTCGTCGCGATCTATGTCGTACGCAATCCTGACAAGTTGAAGCATCTGCATTGAAGGCGGCGCGCATGCGCCGTGTGCGATGTGCCATATGAACGCATGGCGCCAGCGCCGCCCTCTTCTTTCTGCCCTGCGTTGCCGGTTGCCGGCTACCGCGATCAGTACATCGCGCCTCCGGCGTTGCCCATCATGAACAGCAGTACGCCGAGCAGCGGCGTCGCGACGGCGAAACCGGCCGCCGCCAGCCAGTTCGTGCCGCCTTGCGCCTCGAGCAGCGCGAGAAACGATTCGCGGGACGTCGCGGTCGGGCGCAGTTTTTCGATCTGGCGCTCGACGTGCCGCTTGTAGAGGCCGTTCCCGTACCAGCCGAGCGACACCGCGATCGCGATCGTGGCCGGGTCGAGCACGCTCGATTCGAAGTATCCCGGGAAGTACAGCAATTCGACCAGCGTGATGCCGAGCGTGACGGCGAGCACGGTGGCCGCCTGCCAGTACATGCATCGGTACGCCAACCAGACCGGGCCGAGAAAGCACGCGGCCCAGTTCCACGATTGCCGGCTTTTGCGCGAGTCGGCGATCGCCCATTTTCGTTCGAACCAGGCGGCGTTCTTGCGGACGTAAGCGGCGATTTCGTCGTTGCTCGCAGGCGATGCAGCGGTCGAGACCTCGGACATGATCGTGTGCTCTCAGTCGCGCGGAACGCGCGTCGTTGTTCTGATGCGGTGGAAATCGGGTGACGGGCGAAGTCGCCGCGTCGATGCGCAGACGATTCTACGCGCCGTGCAGCGGCCGTTGTGTGGCAGATCGGGATATCGAAGAGAGCACGCGATGCCGCGGTTCCGGCAACGCATCGGGGCTTCACGCGTCGTTTCGGACCGGAAAAGAAAAACGCCACGCGAAGTTGCCGCGTGGCGTTTGTATGTTTGGCGAGCCGCGTTGCCTGTAGGCAAGTTGTGCTGCCGGACCCCTTCATTTTGTTCGTTGGTAGGCTCGATTGGATTCGAACCAACGACCCCCACCATGTCAAGGTGGTGCTCTAACCAACTGAGCTACGAGCCTAAGAAGCCGCGAATTATAGAGAGGGTTTTGGGGGAGCACAAGCCCCTTCGTGAAAATTTTTTGAATCGACGTGTGCGGTGGGCTGACGATCGATGTTGCCTCGCGAGGCCGCGAGCGTGAGCTTCACCTGTTCGCATCACAGCAAAACGCGTCGATGTGATGCGGTGTTATCCACATTGCCCTCTGGATAACCGTCCGGGAAGTCTCTGGATTCACAGTGGAACGATTGAGGATATGTCGGCGAGTCTGTGAATCGACGAAAAGTTGTTCTGTGCTGCCGAGCGCTGTTCACGTCGCGCACCCAGGGTTATGCATTTCGCTTCGCGTTGAAAATTCAGTGCGTTACCGAGGTTATCCACTGTGGGGCACAGCGCTTGTTAACTATCACTACGTATATATACGAACCCTGTTAACACCTTTGGATAAGCACAGTCCGGCGACTGTGATCCGCTCAGGACATGCACTGCGTGCAGCGGCTGGATGAACGAAGCGGAACGCTGTGAAGTGCTCGAGCGATACGTGAGCCGTCATGTCTGTAGAATCGCCAGCATCCAGGATGCAAAGGCTCGGCGAACGGGCTCACGGCAAATGACCGATGCTTCATCGCCCCGTCTCCAGGCACTCGATATCGATACGGTCGTACGCAGGATGCAGCACCATCCAGGCGACATCGTGTTCGAGCAACGCGTGTCGATACCGGAAGCCGAGGTCCTGTGTTGCCGCTACGAGGGCGAGCGATTCAACGTGAAGTTCGATCTCGACTACGGCATGTTTGTCGA
Organism: Burkholderia sp. 9777_1386; assembly: GCF_015712265.1. Lineage (NCBI taxonomy): Bacteria > Pseudomonadati > Pseudomonadota > Betaproteobacteria > Burkholderiales > Burkholderiaceae > Burkholderia > Burkholderia sp. 9777_1386. The sequence continues at coordinate 107,846 of NZ_JACCQB010000019.1, forward strand.
GCGTGTTGGCATGCTGTCCGCCGAGGACGTCGCGAAGATCGTTGGATGGCTCACGAAGGTGGCAGGGTGATCACGGCAGACGATACGGGGCGAAGCGATCGATGAAGGCACCTGTCAATGAGATGCTGGTGACGGATATCGCAGGCCGCGTTGCGGTCGTCGTGACCGAGCTGACAGCTGCCGCCGATGTGCTGAAGCAGTTGGGCTTCGCTCGACAATCCGATCGCTGGGAACGCGCGATCGCAGATGACCATGACCGCCAGGCGCTCGTAGCCGCGCTCATCGATCTCGATGCGCTGTTCTCCGCGGGCCGTGACTGGAGCCCGCAGGCACTCGTCGAGTATTACCGGGAGATCGGTGTCGTTCGAAGTGGTTACCGTTCGGTTGCATGGCGCGGGCCGTCGCAATACGCGGTCGAACGACATGACTGAATCACGCGAGGCAACGCGATGACGTACACGGTCCCGATGGTGTCGCGCGGCGAAATCGTGCTGTCCGACGGAAACCGTACCGTGCGGGTGCCTGGCGAGGCATTGTCGTCCGGCGTGGACAACGGTCCCGCATTCGTCGTCTATGTCGATTCGATGAAGTACGTCGAGCCCCAAGGCGATGGCGAGACGATCGATAACGCCACGCGCGAGGCCGTGATCTCGGCGATCACCGACTATTTTTTGTCGCGACGTACAACGGTTGATTTCGAATCCTGAGCCAGTCACGAAACCGAGGAAAGAGCCGGGTGATGCGAGCGGCGCTTGCAAAGGGAGCAGGTAACGGGACCGATCATGTGCCGTCCGCACGGACACGATAACGGGATCACGATATCCGCGGGCATTGCCGCGCGCATCCGGCAGCGCGGGCAGTTTTCGCCCGGTGATATTCGCAGAACACGATGAGCACGTTGAATTTCGGCACGGTCGACCAGTGTTCGGTCACGCTCAACACAGCGACGCTGCTGGGCCTGAAGGCTACCTACGAAGACTTTGCGGCGACCGGACAGGATCTGCATAACTTCGAGATCTGCATCACGGATAAAAGGGCATCCACGGTGGACCCCGTGCCAGATGACGATGTCGTCACCATCACGTTCGTGGCAAAGCTGATTCCGGGTATGCGCGGACTGGGCAATGCAAACCGGCTCGGGAAGTCGATCCACTACGTCATCGCGCCGGAAACCGGCGAGAATCTCGGGAGAGTCGGGGCGAAGTGACCCGAAGCGCGAGCGGCGGTGTGTGGATAACCGGCGCACGATCCAGTTGAAACCCTGTGCATCCGAGCGGTGAGCGTCCTGGTTTCGATGGGCTCGTCGGCCTGAATGCATTGCCCGGCAAGGCTTTGCCGACCATGAAAGAGGGCAGCGAACGAATCGCCGGCGACGTCCGGATGTCGAATGCCGTGTGGATATCGTTGACTCGAAGCCACTCGAAACCGGCTGCATTCAACGGGTGAGCGTAGTCGAACCCGGCGAAGACGATCGGTCAATTACCCGGGTTGTGGATATCGATGCCCAAAACAACGAGAAACGCTGTGCATGCCAAAGGTGAGCGAACCCATCGAAGTCAGCACGCAGCACCATCAGGAGAGGTGTGGATATCCCGTTCCGCGGCGACTCGAAACCCTGTGATTTTAAAGGTGAGGGTGCCGGCGGGGTTTCGGATGTGAATAACAGCCCGGGGAAGTCAGTCGAAACGCTGTGCAAGCGAATGGTGAGCGTGCGCCCGTTCAAGCCCGCCGGGCCGCCGCACATAAGGCGCTGGCGGCTACCACCAACCGCCAGCCGGACGCGCATCCTGCCGCTTCAAGTCTGCTGATCGAGCGCCTGCACGACCGCCTTTTCCCCGAGGCTCCCGGCCGGCCCGACCACCGCATAGTTGAGCCCGTTCACGGATCCATACCGCGCCAGCAGCGCCCCATCCACGCGTTGTCCAGCGGTTAGCAGCCGATGTCCCGATTCCGCGGGCCGGAGATAGAAGCTCAGCGTCCGCCCCGCGTCATCCTGATAGAGCACCATCGCGGCGGTGGCCCCGCTGTCCGTCGTGAACAACCGTCCACCGACTGGCCTGAACCCCGCCGCGCTCAAATCCGGCAGCTTCGCCGATGCGCCCACGCGCCGGGTGAGCCAGCCCTGCAAATCGCCCGCACCGGTCGGCCGGTAATCGACCTTGGCCGTCCGATCGACCACCATCATCTGGTAAGCCTTGACCGCATCGCTCATCGGCGCGATGGGCGGCGGCGCGTTCCACCCGCGCGCCTGCCATCCGCCGAACGTCCCGAGCCCGACGCAGAACACGAACGAAGCCGCCATCGCGAACCGCATCCGCGAGCGTTCGGCTCGCCGGCCGCGAATCGCCGCCGGATCGAGCGCGGGATTATCGGCCGGCATCCGCACGCTCTCCAGCGCGGCCCGCAACCGCTGCGCGTCCTGCTGCCATTGCTTCACCTGTTCCGCACGCGCCGGATGCAGCGCGAGATAGCGCTCGACCGCGGCACGCGCATCGTCGTCGAGCTGGCCGTCGACATAGGCCTGAAGGTCGTGTTCGTTCGGAGGCGTGTTCATTTCTTCATCAGCCGCAAGGAAGGAGCAGGAAGTTCGCCATCGCTGAGCTGGCGCAGCGCCTGGCGCGCGCGGGAGAGCCGCGACATCACCGTGCCGATCGGCACCTCGAGCAGGTCCGCGGCTTCCTGATAGGTGAAGCCCTCGACCGCGATGAGCAACAGCAGGCTGCGCTGCTCGTCCGAGAGCCGACCGAATGCTTCGAGCGTCGCGCGTGCCGCGAATTCGCGTTCGGCGGACGGCCAGTGTGCTTCGTCGTCGTCGCGGATGCGGCCGAGCAGCCAGCTGTAGCGCTTCGCGCTGCGTTTGCCGTCGAGAAATTGCCGGTACAGGATCGTGAAGAGCCAGCTGCGCAACGACGCGTCGTCGCGACGGCTCGTCCAGCGCGACAGCGCGCGCTCGAGCGTCGACTGGACGAGATCGTCGGCCGCGTGGACGTCGCGCGCCAGCCAGAGCGCGAAGCGTCGCAGCCGGGGGATGAGTTCGCGCAATGCTTCGTCGTCGAGGGCGGTGGAGGGCATGGCCGGGCCGGTTGCCGAAAGGGTCGTGGATGCCGCGTAGGACGCCGGCCGGCATCGATTATTCCCTCCAGCATACGAAAAAACTTTTCGTGGAATAAAGCGGCGCGGGCGGCGTCCTACGCGCGTTCGACAATGATCTGACGATCGGGAGTGCATTGATGAAGCAATCTTCCTCTTCTTCGCCGCAGCGCGAGCCCGGGCGCGGGTGGTGGCGCTGGGCCGTGATCGGCGGCGCGGTGGCCGGCGTGGCCGCGGCGTTCGGGTATGCCGGCGGGTGGCTCGCGCCGGCGCGTCTGACCCCGCACCGGCTCGTCGACGCGCTGCAGACCAACAGCGGCATCCATCCCGGCTACCGGCGCAATCACGCGAAGGGCGTGTGCGTGACCGGCTACTTCGAAGGCAACGGCGCCGCGAGCGCGTATTCGGTCGCGCCGTTCTTCAAGCCGGTGCGCACGCCGGTGGTCGGGCGCTTCGCGCTGCCGGGCGGAAATCCGTACGCGCCGGACAGCAGCGTGCCGATCCGAAGCCTCGCATTGAAGCTGACCGCGCCGGACGGCGAGCAATGGCGGACCGGGATGAACGCGATGCCGGTGTTTCCGGTCGCGACGCCGCAGGCGTTCTACGAGCAGACGCTCGCGACCCGCCCCGATCCGAAGACGGGCAAGCCCGATCCGGCGAAGGTGAAGGCGTTCTTCGGCGCGCACCCGGAAGCGGGCGCGTTCCTGAAGTGGGTGAAGGGTGCGAAGCCGAGCGCGAGTTACGTCACCGAAAGCTATTACGGGCTGAACGCGTTCTATTTCGTCGACGCGGCCGGCAAGCGCCAGGCGGTGCGGTGGCGCGTCGTGCCGGAGCAGACGGCCGGCGCCGGCGACGTCGCGACGGCCGCGGATCCGAACGTGCTGCAACAGGACGTGACGCAGCGCATCGCGGCCGGTGCGCAGAAGTGGAAGCTGCTGGTCACGCTGGCGGAGCCCGGCGACCCGGTGGACGACGCGACGAAGGTCTGGCCCGTGGAGCGCACGACGATCGACGCGGGCACGCTCGTGCTCGACCGCGTGGAGGCGCAGGACAGCGGCCCCTGCCGCGACGTGAATTACGACCCGACGGTGCTGCCGCAGGGGATCCAGGTGTCGGGCGATCCGCTGCTGGCGGCGCGCTCGGCCGCGTATGCGGATTCGTATCTGCGGCGCACGAGTGAAGAGGCCGGCGTGGCGGGCGCGGCGCGACTGAGTGGGGAGGGACGATGATGAAGGCTTCGACGACGTTTAGTGTGCCGGCGCGAGTGCTGCATTGGGTGATGGCCGCGATGGTTCTCGCGATGCTGTTCATCGGGGTGGGGATGGTGGCGTCCGTTTCCGAACGGCACGCAATCCTGGTGGCGATTCACAAGCCGCTCGGTGCGGCGGTACTGGTGCTGGTGTGTGTGCGGATCGTGGTGCGGATGCTGTCGAAGCCGCCGGCGTTGCCCGACGATCTGCCGTGGTGGCAGAAGGTGGCCGCGCACGGGTCGCATCTCGTGCTGTACGCGCTGATGGTGGCGATGCCGCTGATCGGCTGGGCGATGCTGTCGGCGGGCGGGTATCCGGTGACGCTGGGCGGCGGCGTGCAACTGCCGGCGCTGGTGTCGGCCGATCCGGTGACGTTCGCGTGGCTCCGGGTCGCGCATCGCGTGCTGGCCTATCTGTTCTTCCTGACGTTCCTCGCGCACTTTGCCGCGGCGCTGTATCACGGGCTGATTCGGCGGGACGGCGTGGTGAGGGCGATGGTGGGGCGGTAATCGACGGAAGGTTGGGCGCGATACGGCGGGGGCTGCTCAAGGGCGGCCGAGGCTGCGCCTGCCGTGCTGCCTATATAGGGGCACTGGGAAGTGCTCATCGGTCCCCGCCATAGCACGTCAAAAATATTTCACAAAAGGGGTTGCGGAGACCGGGGCAGATGCATAGAATCACGCCTCTTTCGCGCTAACGGAAACGCAGCGCGGGGGAAGAAGAGGGAAGCGGCGCTGTAGAAGTCGGTTTTATCGATTCCAGTGCACGTGAAATTAAACCGCAGTCGTCGCAGCGAAGTAGTTAAAAAAGTTGTTGACGAGTCTCAAAAAACGGTTGATAATCTCGCTTCTCTGCTGCTGAAAACGCAGCGCTGCTGAGGGATTCAAGATCCCTCGCAGACATGCTCTTTAAAAATTAACAGCCGATAAGTGTGGGCGCTTGATGACAGCGAGCTGATCCTCGGATCAGATAGCAAAAGTATCAAGAGTCTCACACTAAAGTAAGTCAG